>CAINDV010000897.1 GCA_903847485.1 uncultured Verrucomicrobiota bacterium | reverse complement strand
TACCCTTCGCCGAAGTTGGTGCCACCCGAGGACCGGCTGGTCCTGGGGGGGCGGTCACATCTGAAACCTGGGGCTGCCGGCACCCCCAAAACGCCGGGCTACTTCGGAATTCGGGTTAAAGGCGCAGAACGTGGAGATGTCCCCTTCAATGACAATACTCGGCACGCTAGTCACATCGAGATACTGCGAATTGGTACCGTCGAATTGCAGCGCGGGCCGGCCTGTTGCTGGATCGGTCACCAACATGGGGGCGGCGGCGGCATGGGCCGCAGGGCGCGGATGAAGCGTGGTTGGTGCCAGCTCGGTGAAGGGCATGGGCGGCGCCGCCCAGCATCCGCGCACGGGCCTGACTCTTGCCCGTGCGCCTCGTGGCATCACTGGCGTTGCGCGCTCCGGTGCTGGAAGTAGATGATCACGTCGTCCAACTCGTGCAGGTAGAGCACCCGTGTCCCCTGTGAGATGGTGGGGATGGCAAGTTTCCAGCCGGTGGCGGCCACGCTGCGCTCCTTGAAATCCCAAATCTCAGCGGTTCCTGGCGGGGTGATGGGATCGTGAGTGAGACTTCGTTCCATGTATGCATCGGAGACGAGTTGGGTATCGGTAAATTCCCAACGGTACCCAAAATTGAACCAATAGCGGGTGCTATACGTGGTCATCTCGTTGCGCAGCCGGTCGGGACGGATGGGATCGAAAGTGCCAACCCGGGGATTGCGCAAGTAGCTGGTACCGCCATAGGACAGCCGTCCTGCCAACGGGGTGGTGTAGGTCATGGATTGACCGACCAACCGAAGCTTCAGGTAGTTGATCTTGTCCAGGAAACGGCCCTTGTCATAGACCGTAGGAGGCTGGTTGGTGGTGAAGATGGGACCCACAAAGAAAAACCCGCCCGGAATCTGGCGTACCGTGTCGAATTCGATGATGCATTCCCGCCCGTTGCCCACTGTCACGAGTCGGCGCAGAAGATTCGTCCGAAACGCGCTAATGGGATCGAGCTGCAGCCCGGTCACCGGGTCATCATAAAGCCGCCCATCCTGAAAGCCGAGGAAGTCCTTGCGCACGGAGAACCAGTCGAAGCGGTTGGCACCCACGATGACCGTGCCGGCGATCAGTTGCTCGTAGGCGTCCATGGCCCGCCACATGTCTTCTAACTCGGAGGCGTTTCGCAGTTTGAAAATGGAGGCCGAGGACCAGGTACGGCCGCCATGCACAGAGTTCGTGAAGCGTTGGTTCCATTTGTATTCCAGCGCACGCGTCATGAAGAACATCCATTTCTGCGCCTCATCGAACGACAAGCTGGCCCGCAGCATGTCCCCCTGGGAGCACAGGCGGTGCGAGGGGTCGGCGAAGTACCGTCCTGCCAAGCCCTCGGGGGTTTCGGCAAGACTGCGCTCGAGGTTCTCCTTCTCGCGCGCAAGCGCCGTGAGGCGTCCAATTTCCTGTGTCAGCAGCAGGGCGGCTTCCTGCGAGTCAATGGCCAGGGTGTTCATGCCCAGCAGCAGGGTTTTGACGCGCGCCGCGCTTTCAAAGCCCTCGATCTCGGCTTGTTCCAAACCGGACTGCCGCTCCTTCTCAGCTTCAAGCTGGCCTTTCCATTCCTCGGCCCCAGCTTGCACCACCGCATTCACCGCGTGCGCGGCGGTGCCAACAAAGCTCAGGGGGTTCGTCGCGTCCATGCCGCTCGCCGCTGTCGCCGCTTCGTTGGCCGCAGCCTGAACCGCGTTGATGTGGCCGATGGTCTCGGCAATCGATGCCCGCTTGTTGGCATACTTGACATACGCCTCGCTGACGAGATTCGACCGGGCCAGCTCGATGTTGACCTCTTCGCTCAGGTTGCTCATCTCGGCGGCGTTTCTTTGGATGCGCAGTTTCGCTACCTCGATGCTCTGCAACTGTTGCCAGATTTCGCAGCCCTGGTTCTTCTGCGGCGTCTCGTAATCAGGATCCTCTGGATAGGCCCCGGCGATAGACCACAATCGGTCCTTCGCCGAACCGGTCAGTTGCCCGAACTGATCGGCGAGGTGGTCCTCAAAGCCGCGGTAGCTCGCGTACGAACCGCGCGCTGCTATCCAGTCGGCCTTGGCATGGCCAAGCGGTCCGACGGCGTTGGCGGGGATGAGGCGCTCGCGCAGCGCGTCGTAGGAGTCGTAGTAAGTGGCGGCACCAGTGAACTTCTGGACGAGCATCAGGAAGTCCGGCTCAAAGCCCAGGACATTGCGCTTGCCGGTGAGGAACTGCCGGAGCGTGCCTAAGTCAGCCAGGCCCTGCGTGCAACCAGCCATAGCTTCCGCCAGCCCGGAGGGATCACCTTCCACCGGAGCCAGTCCGGGGAAGGCCCCACGCAGCAGTTCGCCACGCAAATAAAGAAACCGCTCGGCCTCGGTTACCAGACTCAAGGCGTTGGTGCTATCGGCGGGGTTGCCCCGGCACAGGCGCAGCCGCACCGATTCCTTCACGGTGCGGCCCTGATCCCGCAGCAGGTCATAGAGCAACACCAAATCCTTGTAACCGGTGAAGAGCGGGCCCGCGTTGGTGATGACCGCAACCGACTGCCCAACAGCGTTGGTGCGGGTGGCCGGGGCCAGTGCCCGGAAGGGCACCCCTTGTTGAAAGAGCCGGTAGCCCAGCGGGGTCGCGTCCACGTCGGCAGTATCGAGGGAATTGGTGAACAGCGTCAGATAGCCACCGAGCGCTGAACGGTTCGCCTGCAAAGCCTGATCGTAGGCGGTAATCTCGGCGTCGATAACCCAGGCTGGTGGAGCCGAGGTTTGCGCAAACCGCACGTAGTCGGCGTTGGCAAAGGCCTGCTTGGCGAGAATCGCTTCCGCCGCCGTCCGGTCGTAGTAAATGTCCAGCAGCAGTTGGCCGAGGGTCGCGCTGGCCGGGTTGTTGGTCAGCCCACCCTTGAGGTGCCCTTCGGCATCTTTCGAGCGGTTCCGTTCCGCTTCGCCGTAGAGGCTGACCATGGTTTCCAGACGTGCCCGGACTTTGCCCGCCTCCTCCCCGTAGAGCAGGTGCTTGTAGCGGAAGGCGGCTTGGTTCCGGTTCGTAGCCACAGCGTCTGGCCAGTAGAGCAGTTGCCGGACGTAGTTGGTGACCGCGTTTTCGTCCGCGTAGTTGGTCGGCTGGCCTCGGACACTGCCGGGGAGGGCAAGCCAGGCGACGCAAAGGCAGAGCGTGGTTGCGCTGGTGACAAGGCGGTGGGCGAAGCCGACTGCGCGCCGATGGTTTTGCGAGTTCATGGTGGCTTTCAGATTCAAGGTTTTCATGGTCAAAATTCCTTTCTGCCTCAAGGCGCGGAGTAGAGTGGCACTTCGTTCGTCGAAGGTCTCACCGGTGGCTTCAGCAGCAAGAAGGTGCCGTAGGCGGCGGTGTCCAGATAAGGCCGGCCCGGCACGACGCTGACGAGTGTGGCCCGGCCTTGAATCTGTGTGGGGCCGACGCTCTGATCGGTCTGGCCGTTGGCCGCGTCGAGTCGCAGGTCAAGGCGGTGAGCCACGCTGAACAACGGACTGCCCGCCAGCGCCGGCAGGGAGACGTTGGTGGCCACGGCGGAGAAAGAACTCGCTGTGATGCGCAGTTCGGCCAGGGCTTTCGTCGGGAAGAAGCCATATCCGTCGCTCTGAATCTGACCTTGGAACTCGCTGTTGGCCTGCTCGATCCGGAGCACGAAGCCGAGCGCGCCGCCCGTCGTTTGCAGCACGCCCTGCCATTCGGCATCGTTCTCTTCGATGGTGACCGAGGCTTCGGTATTGCCGGCCAGTGCAAAGCCCGCCCCGCCGTCGAGCCTGAGGGTCAAGTACCTCAGTGCATCAATGCCGGTGTTGTCGCTCACGAACGCTGGCGGGATGGGAATGAGGGCGGTGGTGCCGTTCACCTGCACCGTGCCGGTGTTGGTTCCCTGCGTGCCGCCCCAGGTGTAGCTCACGGTGCCGGTGTAAAGGCCGTTGAAGATGATCACCATGCCGGAAGCCGCGCCTTCATTCACGGTAAAGCCCGGGGAATCCAGGCCGGCGGTCAGCCAGCGGAGGCCCTTCACCCGGTAGAATCCAGTGTCACCTTGGGGCGGCCCAGTGTTCACCTGGTAGAGGCGGTTGCCGAGATTGGTGACGTTGGTGGCAGGGGTCCAAGTATTCGTGGGTGATAGCCCGGGCCGGTATTCCACCGCATAGTTGGTGGACGCGGTGCCGAAGTCGAAAATGCGGAATTGCCAAGCCTCAGCCGCGACCATGCGCGCATTGGTCAGGTAGAGGAGCGAAGTGGGGAACTGAGGGGTGACAATCAGCGTGAAGGTGCGGCTGGCGGCGCGCATGCCGTCACTGGCGGTCACGGTGATTTGGGCCGGGCCGGAATGATTCGGGTCGGGCCTGAGGCTGAGACTGCGGGAGGTTCCCGAACCGCCCAAGACCAGACCGCTGGCGGGCAGCAGCACGGAGTTGTTGCAGCGCACCCGCACGTCCACGCCTGCCGGCGAGGCCGTGAACCAGATCACCGCATTGCTGCCTTGTGGCAAGGTGAGGTCCGCCAACCCAGCCAACGAAGGGAGCGCGCCGAATGGCCCGGATAGCGTGAAGGTCCTATCCGGTCCATCAATCCGCCCCACGCTGTTCGAGGCCACCGCCCGGTAGTGGTAGGTCATCCAGGGGAGCAAGCCGGTGAGGGAATGGCTGATGGGAAGATCGTAGGGGTAGCTGCCGAGATTGGTGGCCGTGGTGATGCCGCCGTATTTCGTCGTCAGGCCATACTCGAACCACGCCAGCGTGCCTGCGCCGCGGGGATTGACCACGCCATGCACGATGGCTCCGGTGGAGCCGACGGGGATGGCCGGCTGCGTGGCGACGAGCGGGGTCGCGGCGATCACCGTCACCGTGCGGGTGGTCATTCCCACGCCGCCGAAAGCGTTTGTCGCGATGTAGGTCAACACGTAGGAGCCTGGCGCATCCACGTCCACCGAGCCGGTGACGCCGACGGGGACATTGAGGAGGTTCAAGCCAGCGGGAGGGGTGGTCTGGAGGTAGTTGTTCAGTCCCCAGCCGACCACGGAGCCGTCCGCCTTGAGCGCCAAGCTGTGTTCACCGCCCACTGCAACCGCCACCACGTTGTTCAAGCCGGCGGGAGGCGTGGCATAGCCGGAGTATCCCCAACCGACGACCGTGCCGTCGGCCTTGAGCGCCAGACTGTGGTAGTAGCCCGCCGCAATCGCCACCACGTTATTCAAGCCGGCGGGAATGGTAGTCTGGCCGTAGGAGTTGTTTCCCCAGCCGACGACTGTGCCGTCGGCTTTGAGGGCCAGACTGTGGTAGTAGCCCGCTGCCAGCGCCACCACGTTGTTCAAACCGGCGGGAATGGTGGTCTGGCCGTCGCCGTTCCATCCCCAGCCGACGACCGAGCCGTCGGCTTTGAGGGCCAGACTGTGGTCGTAGCCCGCCGCAATCGCCACCACGTTATTCAAGCCGGCGGGAGGGTTGGTCTGGCCGTAGTTGTTCCGTCCCCAGCCGACCACTGTGCCGTCGGCTTTGAGGGCCAGACTGTGGTAGTAGCCCGCTGCAATGGTGATTGGGGAGCCGCTTACGATTGCGCCCGGATCCACAAAGGTGTCGTGGCAGATCCAAGTCAGCGGATTGACCGTCACGAGAGGTGCGCAGAAGCGCAACTCGCTGCCGTAGTCAAACCCAAGGGCATTGGTGGCCACCAGCCGGTAGCGGTAGGCGAGGCCGGCGGTCAGGCCGGTCAGGTTGGCGCTGACCGCAACGTTCGTCGTGCCGCTACCCACCGCGATGGGGGGTCGTCTGGCGGCGGGCACTGCCGTCATACCACTCAAACCACGCCGTGGTGGACATGGGGCCGGACGGATTCACGGTGCCCTGCAACGTGGCACGGGCGATGGCCCCGGTGGCGCTCACGTTGCTGGCCGGCAGCGTCGTGGCCACCGGCCAGTATTGAAACTCAACCGCGCCAATATCCACCGTGCCATTGGCAATGCGCGGCAAGCCACGTTGGTCGGTAGCGGACGCGTAATCGTTGTTGCCGGCGTTGATGGCCGGGCTGCCGGGCAACAGGGTGTGCGTCCGGGTCGGCCCGCCATTGTTGCCCAGTGGCCCGAGCACGGGATGCAGGTTGAGCAAGTCGGTCGCGCCAAAGCCGGTGCTGCCGGTGGTGGTGCCGAGGAGGTTGTGGCCTAGTGAGGCGAAGGCTCCTTTGACATCGTCTGGGGTGACGCCGGTAATGGTGTTCAGCGCCACGATGGTGTTCACAAGTTGTGCCTGGGCGCTGGCTTGGTTGGTGATGCCACCGCCACGTCCAGTGGCACCAGCGGCGCCGCCCGAACCAGGCCAGGCGCCAGCAGCGCCCGCCGCACCGGAGGAATTGTAAACAACCGTGCAACCGAACAGCTTCAGGCTGCCCGTATTGCCGACTGCTCCACCGCTCCCTCCGTCGCCACCAGCGCCACGATCGCCATTACTGCCGCTGCCAACCGATCCCGATGTGCCAGGCCCGCCGGTGCCACCATTCGCTCCAGAGCCGACGGCGTTGCCGCTCACGGTGCAGGTTGTCAGAGTCACCTGGCCATTCCCGTAGATAGCACCGCCGAAGCCCCCCCGACCTCCTTTGCCTCCTTTGCCACCATTCTCACCGTCCCAGGCGTCGAGACCGCCTTCGCCGCCTCCGCCGCCCGTTCCACCAGAACCAGTCCAGTTTCCACTCAGCAAACACTCGTTCAGCTCGAGGATTCCGTCACTGTAGATTCCTCCACCGGCCCCACCGTTACCACCATCGCCTCCGGCACCACCAGTACTCCCGGTCCCGCCTTTGCTGCCCTGTCCCCCTTGACCTCCCGTTCCAGTGTAATTGCTGGTTACGTTACAGCGGTTCAAGGTCAACAAGCCAGTGCCGTTATTGAATATCCCCCCGCCAGAACCGCCAATGCCTCCGGCCGCCCCCGTTCCTTGCCCGTTGCCTCCGTTGCCGGCGCGATTGTTGGTGACGACGCAATCGTTCAAGGTCAGCACGCCGCCGTTGTAGATGCCGCCGCCCGGCTGGCCGGGCTGCCCAGGCGAACCGGCGGCACCATCGGCGCTCTTACCATCCCGAATGGTCAGGCCGGAGAGGTTGACCGTGTAGCCACTGCCAATGTTAAACACGCGGCGGGCGCTGTTCCCGCTGATGGCGAGGCCCGTAGCTCCAGGCCCCACGATGCTCAGGTGCTTGTTGATCGCGAGTTCCGCGCTTGTGAGCGTGAGGGTGCCGGCGTTGGTGAGCACGAGGGTCGCCCCCGATCCCGCGCTGGCAATCGCCTCGCGCAAGGAACCGGCCCCGCTGTCCGCTAGGTTGGACACAGGCCAGATCAAGAAGCTGCGATTGGCACCGTATGAGACGCCAAGGCTGTTGGAGCCAACGACGCGGTAGTGGTAGGTCACGTTTGGCGTCAACCCGGCCAGCACGGCGCTGACCGGCACGTCCGTGGCACCGCTGCCGATGCTCGTGATGGCCGTAGCCGAACCGTAGCTGATGGTGGTGTCCCACTGGAACCAGGCGTAGGTGGTGGACACACCGGGTTTGACCAGGCCGTTCAGGGCGGCGCTGGCAGGGGTGAGGATAGTAGGCTCCTGAGTCACCGCGTGCGGGAGGCTGATCGGCGCGGCGGAGGGAACGTGGAGCGGCCCGTTCACCAGCAGGCCGTGGTTGGCGTTGGTGGAGGAGTCCAGCAGCGTCAGGCCCGCCCCTTCATCCATCCGGTAGTAGGCGACCAGGCCCGTTTCCGTTCCTGCCAGCCGGACATTCCAGTCCCGGCTGATTTCTTCGGTGGTTCTCGCCCTGTTCCAAATGCGGAACTCGTCCAGTTCGCCGTCGAAGAATCCGCTGTCAACCGGGGTCCAGCCGAGGCTGAGGTCATTTTGCCCGCGAGAAAAGGTGGAAGCCCCTGACTTGCTCGCTTCCAAAACCCCGTTCCGATAGATGCTCATGTAGTTGCCAGAAACGCTGGATACCAAAGCGAAGTGCTGCCAAGTGCCGACGATGGAATCCGACGGAGTGTAGGCAAGCCGGCCGCCGTTGTTGATGTTCCCGAAGTCCCAGTAAACCACCCCGCTACTCCATGGCACGTGCGCGTTGAAGCGGTTGGCCACGGCGTCCGGGGACAGGCAGAATGTAGATTGCGGCTTCACCGAATGGACGCGCTGCCAGAATTCCACAGTCACTTCCGAGGTGGGCATCCGGTTGCCAAAGCCCTGGATGCGGACGAGATCGTCCGTGCCATCGCACTCCAGCGCCGTGCCGCCGCCCGGCGCCAGGGTGGCGAACCGCTCGGGGTTGCCCACGCTGGTGCCGTTGGTGTTTTGAGACACGCTGCGGGCGTGATAGACCGTGCCTGGGACGAGAGGCGGGAGGCTCCGTTGGTCAGCGTGCCGTTCTGGGGTGACGTCGTGCGGGAATCCAGAGCGGTCAGGCCCGACGGCTCATCAAAGCGGTAGTTCAGGAGGAGATTGGGGTCGCCGGGCGCCACGGGTTCGGTCATGAACTGCCGAAGCTGGGCCGGGGTGCGGGCCACGTTCCAGATCCGCAGGTCTTCGTAGAGGGCATTGGCGTAAGCGTCGCTGGCCCAATTGCCGCGACCGATGTAGTTGTTGGTCCGGATGACCGCAAGCGGAGGTCCCGGAACTGTTCCCGAAACCACTGCCACCCCGTTGATGTAAAGGGTCGCCGTGTTGCTCCTTAACGTGGCGGCCAAGTGAACCCACTGATTGAGCGGAAGAGGATCGGGGGCTTCGATCCCGTCGCGGGTTGCACCTCGGAAAATCCTGAAGTCCGGCCGGCCAGTGGCTCCTTCGCTGATCGTGAGCGCCACGTTGTCTGAATACTCACCATTGCCGAAATCAAGCACACGCGACCAACTGTTGTAGCTCCGCTCGTAAACCCAGGTTTCGATGGTGAACTCGTTGCTGAACCAGATGCCAGCCGGCACGCGCACATGATCATCCACGCCATCGAGGTTCAGGACCAGATTGGTGCCGGACACCGGCTGCCACGATGTCACCTGGTCGAGGACCGGTCGCGCGCCTGGCATCCAAGCTGGGCTGCTCGCGAATGTGCCGGCCGCCCCGTGGCCCGTGGCGTCGGCGGTGGTTGTGCCTGCGCCTTCATCCAGCCGGTAATAGGCGACCAGATTCGTTTCATCGCCGCGCAGCGGCTGGAATTGGTTTAATCGGATCTGGGCTGCACTCCGGGCCACGTTCCAGATGCGGAATTCGTCCAGTTCGCCGTCGAAAAACACGTTGCTGAGCTTGTTCCAGCCGAGGACGAGGTCACAGGCATTCGACGTCCAGCCAGTCGAGCTTGTCTTGAAGGCTTCGAGGATGCCGTTGCGGTAAATGGCCATGTAACTGTTCGCACCGCTGGCCACCAAGGCGAAGTGCTGCCAGGTGCCGAGGATGGAATCCGGCGGGGTGTAGGAAAGCCGGCCGCTGGCGTTAATGTTCCCGAAGTCCCAATAAACCACCCCGTCTTGCCATGGCACATAGGCCTGGAAGCGGTTGGTCCCAAGGTCCGGATCCAGGCAGAACGTGGATTGCTGCTTGGCCGAATGGACGCGCTGCCAGAATTCCACCGTGACTTCCGTGGTGGGCATCCGGTTGCGAAGTTCGCGATGCGGACAAGATCGTCCACTCCATCAAACGCCAGCGCCGTGGAGGCGGCACCAAATTCGAAGCGTTTGGTGGTCCGCGCGCCATTGGTATTCACCAGAGCATTAAGCAGCGCGCTGGTGTTGGTGACGAGGGTCGCCGGCCGGGTGAAGGCCACCGGCGTCACCGCATCCTCAGCGGTGTTCCAGAGCACTCCGTTGGTCAGCGTGCCGGTGAGGCCGTGGCCGCTGGCATCAGCGGTGGCCGTGCCGGCGCCTTCGTCCATCGGATAGTAGGCGACCAGATTCGTTTCATTGCCCGCGAGCCGGCGGTTCCAGGAACCGGCGATTTCGGCAGGCGTCCGAGCGACGTTCCAGAGGCGGACTTCGTCAATGAGGCCCGGAAAGTAGTTATCTGCCCGCCCAATGTATCGCACCGGGTTAGGAGCGGGCACGCGGCTTTCGGGTTGGGACAAGACCGGTTGGCCATTCACATAGACACGATAAACGGCACCGTCAAAGGTGGCGGCCACGTGGTTCCACGCGTAGGGCTGCAGCACGTTGGTCGTGTTGTAGCCGGCCGATTCCGAAACGGTGCCGAAGCCGAAGTGCAGTTTGGTTTGGCCGAAGACATAGGTGAAGGGCGAACGAGTCCCATAGTCGGATCCTGTTTGGTTCCCGATGAACCCGTGAAGTTCGATGTCGCTGAATTGGGGGTAGATCCACGCTTCCTGAGTGAAGTGGGTGCCGAGCACCGGAGCGCTGGCACCGAGATCCACGTAATCGTTGGTGCCGTCAAACTTCAGGCACGCGGCGTGAGCGACCACGGCGGTTCCGAGGAAGGCGGTGACGAGGGCAGTGAATGCCGAATGACGAATGACGACTGCGGAATGGAGTTTGGTTTTCATAAAGTCAGTTTTTCAAGTTGTGAACGTGGAGGGGGGAAAGGGGAAAGGCTGAAGGCTGAAAGCTAAAGGCTGAAACGGAGCAGAGCCTCGTGACCTCGGCGGCTACGGGGGAATGGATTTCAGTCGCGCGGTTGCCCGACTGCGAATCAAGGATACGAGCGTCGCGCCCGTCGCCTAAGCGAAGGGCGATGCAAGTAAACTTCCGAACGAAAGCACGGTGATACAGCTATACCTTCCGATCTGGTATCTCATTGCAACCGATGCAAATCAGTTTTCAGATGGCGGCCCGACCATCCGGTGACCGCCGCCGGCGGAATTGCCAGCGAACCCATTTTAACGAACGACCGAAGCATACGCTCCAATAAACTTGTTGTGCAATAGCCACGCTGTGGTAGTAGAAAGGGCATGCAACTGGAAAGACTGTTGCGCGATCCGCGGATGATGCAGGCGGTGTTGGGGATGAGGGGCGAGGAATTTGCCCTCTTGGTCCCCGTCCTGGAACAGGTCTGGCAGCAGGTGCTGACGCAGCGTCCCGACCGCCAGCGCGCCGTCGGGGCCGGGGCCAAAGGCAAGCTGGCCGGGGCCGCGCGTAAACTCGGCTTCATGCTCTTCTACCTGAAGGTC
>CAINDV010000896.1 GCA_903847485.1 uncultured Verrucomicrobiota bacterium | reverse complement strand
CCGTCCCCACCGGCGGCTTGACCAATCCGTTGACTGTCGGCCCGGTTATTGCCAAGCAGCGGCATGATCTGTGGGCGACGAATGGTGAACCGGTCCTTGGCCGTGGTGATCGGGCTTCCTTCCGACGACACCGGCAAGGATGGCAGACCGTAGGCGGGGATCGAGCCGGTCGCCCGTAACGGAGTCCGTGCCATCCTTGGCCACGGCGTGATAGAGACACGGCCCATCGGCGACACAGAGGCCAGTCCGCAGGTCGTCGAACCGGAGGCGGACGATCCCGTCCGCGATCGACGCCGTCAACCGATAGGAGGCATTGACCAACTTCTGCGGCAACGCGGCGGCTTTTGCCGTTTCCGCATGACCGGTCGAACCCGGCCCGGCGGTGTGTGCAACGGCCATCGTCACGGCCCCAAGTTTTCGTTGTTGGTGATTTCTAGCGATCATCGGGGATTCCTCCTTCTTTGCTGCTGGTCAAATCCACAGCGTCCCAGGAAAACCAGCCGTCATCCCGCACGCGAACTTCCAATAGGTTCTTTCCCGGCCGCAAGTCCGCCGCGGGAACTTGAAATTCCAATGTTGCCGGAAACGCCAAATGCGCCGGATCGGTTCGTTGGATTCCCAGACCCACCGGAAGCGATCCTTCCATCCGCCGACCGTTGAGTGTCACCGCAACCTGGGTTGGCGCTTTTTCCGCCTGGTCGGCGGTGTGAATTCGCAACCGCGCCGAATGCTTCGCCTGGGCATCGCGTAAAGGAAACACGAAACGCACGGCATGGCTGCTGTCGAGCAAATAGGGCAATGGGGATGGATCGGAGCGCGTCCCTTCCAGCATTCCTTGTTTCACGTCGTTGACCTTGGTCGGGTCGAAATAGCCCGAGTATTCCCGGCACATCTGATCGCGGCGCCCCACGGCCAACAACACCTCGCCCACAGGCAGGACCACCACGTCATCGGCGTTCCAACACGAGAGCCGCCAACCGGTTTGGGCCAGAGATAGACCACTACCGTTCCTAACATCGGAACGAATTGTGATCGTCCGCGACTCGCCCGGCGGAATGAAGCATTCGCCGCTCTCGATCAAGAGATCAGTCCGATACTCGATCAGCGGATGAGGCATGCAGAAGAGCGCCGTCATGCCTCCGGTGTTTCTCACCCGCAAGCCGAGGATTTCCTGTCCTCCCTCGACGCGCATCGGCAAGGGTGACACCTCGATCTTCGTCCGGGCCACCGGACGCGATTCATTCAGTCCAATGCCGCTGAAAGTGATCGGTGGCAAAGCGCCACGCCCTTGGCCCGTCGCAAAGACCTCAAATTCGTCGATGCAGGGGAACTCGCCGGTTTCGGGTGACTGGGCCTCGACCGTCACGCGGACGAAGCGCGCGCGCGTGGGCTCGGTGCGGATCGTCATCACGCCGCCGGGATCGAAGTCCGGAAGTTTCCGGATGCCCGATTTCTCGAAGACTAGCTGCCACTGCGACCCATCCTGCGAACTCTCGATCTTGAGATAATCCACCCACCGATCTTGGAATTGTCCGTTGCGGTCGCGGCTGAGCTTGAAGAGACTGATCGCGGCGGCTTCGCGCAATTCGATCTGAAACGACGACTTCGGCGAAACCGGTATCCAACTGGCGTTGTTGCCGTAGTTCCCGTCATTGATGCCCTTCGGCTGATGGTAGGACTCGGTGCGGCTGGAAGTGGCCGTGGCGGCCTTCGCGCCGTTGGACACGACGGCGAGATTCGGCGGACCATCGCGGCGGGGGTTATCCGGAGTGTTGTCCCCGCCTGAGGACGGTTCGGCCAGCAGGCCGCGGAATGGCGCTGATAGAGAACCACCACCGAAAGCCTGCAAACGCTCCTGAAGCGCAGTGCCCCCGGAATCCAGCAACTGTGTTTCCACAAAGACGGGGCCCAGGGCAGTTTCCGCCGGGATCGCAAGTGAGATCGCATCGAGCCGCTTTGCCTGCAGTGGGGCGATATCCGCCTGGCCCCGCCGGGTTCCGAAAACCTTCCCGTGCCGGTCGCGCGCGACTACCTGCCACGACAAACCCGCCGCCGGCCGTGGCGCATCGCTGGTCAGCCAGACTTCCAACTCCAGTCCTTGATCGGGTTTGAACCGCGGGTTGTCAAACTTGAGCGACAGGCTGATAGGCGTCAGCGCCTGTTTGGCCAGGTAGTAGTTCATCAGCGGCCGGCCATCGTAATCGACCATCGTATTGCCCGCCCCGTTCGACCAGGGTTCGTTGAAGACCCAGTTCATGAATCCGCTGGTTCGCGTTCCGCCCCGTCGAATGCCGTCGATGGCATAGCGAAGTTCGTCGGCGCTGATCCATTGTCCCGCCTTGATCACCGAGGGCAAATCCGGCAGCGACCCGAACTGGGCCTTGATGATGTGCGACTGCAACCAGGAGTTTTCCGAAAAGGCGCCAAAGACTTTCTTGATCCTCAGCAGGTGATCATCCGGACGCAGCGGCCATTGGGACGGCGGCGGTATGTCCCGGTACCAGGTTTCGAGATGGGCGGGGCCGGGCGCTCCGAATTCGTCACACCGCACCGCTGGAGGTCCGTTGTGATTTCGGTAGAACTCCTCCGGACTAACATCGTAGGGGCCGTGTTTCCAACCGGGTGCGGGGTAAGTCGCACGGAAGGTCCGGCCATCGTCGTAGTTGCCATGCCCCCAACCGGGCACGGGGTCCGTTACACGGAAGATCCGCCCATCCATTTCGGCAACGAGTTTACGGAGCATCGTGGGGATTGGAGAGTCATCCCCGGGCCAGCCCATCTCATTGCCGCCCGTCCACTCGACGATGCAGGGATGATTGCGAAGCTGTTGGAGAATGCTGGTCGCGGTCCGCTCCATGGCGGCGGTGTAGGCGGAATACTCCTCTGGCCAGCCTTCGCCGGAATTGGTGGCCGGCATTTCCTGTTGGATCATGATGCCCAATTCGTCAGCCAGGTCATACCACCTATCACGCATGGTCACGCCCCCGCCCCAGTTCCGCAGCACGTTCATCCCTGCCGCGTGCGCCATCCGCAGCAGCCAGTCGGCCTTGGCATGCTGGCGGCCGGGGAGCAGGTCGGCCGGGATGATGTTG
>CAINDV010000895.1 GCA_903847485.1 uncultured Verrucomicrobiota bacterium | reverse complement strand
GCCGAGCCTCGACCGCCGTAGCCGGGCGCTGGTTCTGCAAGGCTCGGCAGGAGCCTCGCCCTACCGCTGGGCGACTTTTCAAACATGCTCTAGGTTCCCGGCGGACAATGTCAGCACGCTGGCTGACAAGGATGCGAGTTCTCCGATTGGATTGAGGTTCACAGCTCGATCCCGGACTATGCCTGCCGTCTTGAGTTACCGCCTTATTTGGCTGACCAATGCGCTCGGCCCCGACGCCTCGCGTTTCTATCGGCTGCCAATCCCGCAATGACATTGACCGCATCAAAGCTATGAAACGACAGACCAAATATTTGAACCTGCCAGTGACCGCCCTGACTTGCCTCGCCAGCCTTGCTCTGTGCCATTCCGCACAGGCCAAGAACGATTGGCTTATTAACCCTTCGCCTTACCGCGCCCAGGTCACGACCGGGGCCGATGGGCGTGAAGTCATACTAGACAACGGCCTGGTGCGCCGGGTGATCCGGCTCGCGCCCAACGCCGCCACCATCGCCTATGAGAATCTGATGACCGGCGAGTCTATTATCCGCTCTGTGCGACCGGAGGTCCGCATCGAATTGGACGGCGTGGCCTACGCGGTCGGCGGACTGACCGGCCAGCCGATTCACAACTATCTCGACGCTGCATGGGTGGACCAGTTGAAGGCGGAGCCGGGCGCTTTTCGCTTCACCGGCTTCAAGACCGGGAAGACAGAAGAGCGGTTCCCTTGGAAGAAGCGCACCGAGTGGATGCCGCAGGACACGCCGTGGCCGCCGCCGGGGGTGTCACTGACACTGGAGTTCGCTGCGCCGGCGGATTTTGGACAAGCGGGGCGACCGATGAAGGTCTTGCTGGCGGACAATTTCACCACGCTCGCTTCGGAGTGGAAAGTGTTACTGAGCAAGCGGAATGAGCGCACGTCTTTCCAGAATGAGGGTAAGGTCGGGGAACTTATGGCCCCGGCGAATAACTTCGCATTCGCCGAGCGTCCGTGGCCTGGCGGGGCGCGCGCGGTGCAATGCCTGGTGGACCCCGGCACAGATCGCGGCGCGAGCTGGGGGCCAGGACTGGCGCTGGTGTTTCCCGAAGGCACGGTGAAGTTCAACTTGCGCCCTGAGCGCGGTTGCTTCGGCGTCGCGGTCAACGGCAGCGAGAGTGAGTTAGGTAAGTTGGAGTCAGGCAAGCCTTACTTCCTGCGGATGACTCTCGGCGCGGGGCGCGTCGTGTGTGAAGCCTCGCTGGACGGCAAAGCGTGGCAGAAATTCGGTGAGACCCAGATGCTCGGCACGCCCGCGGCGGTGAGGGTCGGCAAGATGAACAAGGAAGGCGGGGCGGGCGATTTCTCTGAGGACGGCCCGCTGGAGCGGTGTCGCGTGGCGGAGTTCCGGATTCTTGGCGATCCAGAGAAGACGGTCGCTGCTGGTGCAGTGAGCAAGGGTGTGAGCGTGGAGGTCCATTACGAGCTTTACGATGGCATTCCGTTGCTTAGCAAGTGGCTCGTCGTGCGCAACGACACAGACCAACCGGTGCGCTTGAACTCGTTCATCAGTGAGATCCTCGCGGCGGTGGAATACGAATCTTACGTGGACGACAACCCGCGCTGGGATTGGCCGAACTTGTATGTCGAGACGGACTATTCATTCGGCGGCATGGGGAGCAAAGGCGGCAACAAGGGCGTGCGCTGGGTGGCGGACCCGGAATACCAGTCGCAGGTGAATTACAACCGCAACACGCCCTGCCTCTTGGAGTGTCGTCCGCCGCTGGGGCCGGACCAAGTGATACCGCCGGGCGGCAGCTTCGAGAGCTTTCGCGCGTTCGAACTGGCACCGGACTCGACGGATCGCGAGCGCAAGGGTCTTGCGCAGCGCCGCATGTACCGCACTATCGCGCCCTGGGTCACCGAGAACCCGGTGCTTATGCACGTCCGCAGCGCCCGGCCCGACGCGGTGAAGCTGGCTATTGACCAGTGCGCTGAGGTTGGCTTTGAGATGGTGATCCTGACCTTTGGCAGTGGCTTCAACTTCGAGAGTCGCGACACGAACTACCAGGCCCGCAGTAAGGAACTCGCCGACTACGCGCGCTCGAAGAAGATCGCGCTGGGCAGCTATTCCCTCCTGGCCAGCCGCGGCGCGGGCACGGCGGCGGATAACACCATTGGCCCGACGGCCTATGGGGTCATGCCGTGCCTCGGCGCGCAGTGGGGTGTGGATTACCTGGCGCAGTTGCGCAGCTTCATGACCAATGCCGGCCTCGGGGTGTTGGAACACGATGGCTCCTATCCCGGCGACGCCTGCGCCTCGACCAACCACCCCTATCATCGCGGACTTGCCGACTCGCAATGGGTGCAGTGGCGAGCCATTACCGGCCTCTACAAATGGTGCCGGGCCAATGGGGTCTATCTCAACATCCCCGACTGGTATTTCCTAAGTGGTGGCACCAAGACCGGCATGGGTTACCGCGAAGTGAACTGGTCTCTGCCTCGCGCCTACCAGGAAATCATTGAGCGGCAGAACATCTTCGACGGCACATGGGAGAAGGCTCCGAGCATGGGCTGGATGTTTGTTCCGCTCACCGAGTACCAAGGCGGCGGTGCCGCAGCGACGATCGAGCCGCTCAAGGACCATCTGCCGCATTACGAGCAACGGCTCGCCAATCTGTTCGGCGCCGGGGTCATTGCCTGCTACCGCGGGCCGCGCCTTTATGACACTGAGGAGACTAAGGCGGTGGTGAAGCGGTGGGTGGATTTCTACAAACGCCACCGTGCGATTCTGAACTCGGACATCCTCCACCTGCGCCGCGCCGATGGCCGCGATCTGGACTATCTCCTTCACGTCAACCCGACGTTAAAGGAGAAAGGCCTGCTGATGGTCTATAACCCGCTCGACCGCGAGGTGAAAAAGTCGCTGACGGTGCCGCTTTACTACACTGGCCTGACAGAGAAGGCAGCCGTGCGCGAGCGGGACGAGTCGCCGCAGGTGCTCACCTTGAAGCGGGACTACTCCATCCAACTGTCAGTCACTGTCCCGGCGAAGGGTGTCACCTGGTTTGTGTTTGAATGAACCCGCTGGGTGGCCCTTGCTCTCTCATTGCGTCTGTCGTCACTGCGCTCGCTGAACCGTCGCTGAAGGTCGGCGACCCCGCGCCGCCATTGAAGGCTGCCGAGTGGTTCAAAGGCGAGCCGGTCGGGCAGTTCGACAGCAACCAGGTCTATGTCGTCGAGTCCTGGGCTGTTTGGTGCGTCCCCTGCCGCAAGAGCATTCCGCACCTGACTGAACTGGCTAAGCAGGACGCCGGCAAGGCGCGCATCCTTGGCTTCAGCATTTGGGAGTCCGAGAAAACCGACCACGCCAAACGCCTCGCCAGCGTGGGCAAGTTCGTCGAGGAGATGGGCGACAAGATGACTTACATCATCGCGGCGGATAACAACCAGGGTTTCATGGCCAAGAACTGTAGGATGGCTTTCCCGGCGTCATTGACGAGGTGGCACTGTTCACCAACGCCCTGACAGCGGCGCAGATTCAGACGCTTAACAACGCCGCCGGCAGCTATGAGGTGCAAGCCACCAATCCGGCCGACTCCACCAACGCCCTGGCCACGCTCACCGTTGCACTGCCGGATCCGACCTTCGCCAACCTCACTAACGGCTTGGTCGTGCATCTGAAGTTCGACGGCGACTATCTCGACTCCTCCGGCCGTGGCAACCACGGCACCAACTCCGGTGCCAGCCTCGTGACCGGTCGCATCGGCAGCGGCGCGCTGCACTATGAGACTGACACTGGCAACGGCACCTACAACTACGTCACCATGAGCACTCCGGCGGACCTGGATTTCGGCAACAGCACGAGCTTCTCCGTGGCTTCATGGGTGAAGCTTTCCGCGGCCACCCGGCCCGGCAACCTGCCCTTCCTCGGTAATTCGAGCGGATCTTATGGCAACCCCGGCTACACCTTCGCGCCCGGCGCCGACCGCGGTGGCTGGTCTTACTCGCTAAGCGACGGCTCCCTCAACGTTGGCCTGCTGGGACCTTACGACAGCATCAATAACGGCAATTGGCACAGCCTGATCCACACCTTTGATCGTGCCGGCAACGCCGCCGTCACTTACCTCGACGGCGTCCAAGTAGACACCCGCGCCCTAGTCAACCTCTACGGACTGGCCACCGGCATGGCGGCGAACATCGGCCAGGACGCCACCGGGTATTGCGCCACGGACGGACATGCGGACCTCGACGACCTCGGCATCTGGACCCGCGCTCTAACCGCCGTCGAAGCCCAGACGCTCTACCGTGTTGGCCGCGACCATGATCGCACCTTCGATACCTACGGCCCGGTCGTCCTGACCCTGCGTCCATCCGGCACGAGCCTTGAAATCCTCTGGCAGGCCGGCACGGTGGAGCAGAACGGCGACCTGAGCAATCCGACCGGCTGGGCTCCTGTGCCCGGCACCAGTGCGTCCTATTACCCCGTTACGCCCGGGGCGGGGCCGAAGTTCTACCGCGTGAAGCTGTAACAACGTCCGTTCGCGGCGCAATCCAGTTATCTAACCAGCCCAGCCGGGAGGGATCCCTCCCGGCTGTTGTTTTTGATGAAGGTGCTGAATTTGAAAGTAACCCCTTTGGAGTATAGCCAAGACCAGGGCCAGGCCGCATCCTCCGGCGAATCCTCTCCAGCGTAGTGAGCACGAAAAAGACGTAGCGGGATCCACGGACAGCCTCGCGGCCTGAAAGGCCAGCGGTAGGGCACCAGCCCCGCATCGGAGGAAAGGTTGGCACCGTCCTACGAGCGTGTTACTCGGCGTGGTAATGTCTGAATGGAAAGGCTGTCCTGAGCGAAGGCCACGCACCTGTAACAACGCTCAGTCCAGTAGCTCACGAGCCAACTGGAGGATAGGAAGAGAACAGCGAACACGGCGGCGACAGCGAGCGACTCCGTGACGACGGCCAGAGCGACAAAAAGGGCGGGTAGCATACCGAAGTAGTAAAGGCGGAACGGAGAATCCGGCATGAACCGCTTCTGCTCCTCAGTAAAGGCGACCAAATCTAACGGCTGTAACTGTAACTCGATTGTCATGGTGTATTCACGGGATGCTCGTCGAGACGCGCTAACAGGTAGCGCTTGCTGACGGGTTGCGCCGGATCGACAAACTTTCACCGGCGTCGGCGCGCGGGACTGCTGAACGGCGAAGCCAAGTAGTCGAGCGTGGCGAGCACCTTATTTTTTCGCCGGGAAAGCGCGGCGGACCATGTTTTCGAGCGCCTGGAGCCAGACGGAGTTTTCGTTCATGCAGGGGATCAGCTTGAGTTCCTGCCCGCCAGCCTGCTCGAACGACTCCTTCCCGCGGATGCCGATTTCCTCCAGCGTTTCCAGGCAGTCCGAGACAAACGCCGGGCAGATCACGAGGAGCTTCTTCACGCCTTCCTTGGCGAAACGCTCCAGTTCGAAATCGGTGAAGGGCTTCAGCCAGGCGCGGCCCAGACGCGACTGGAAGGAGATGGCGTATTTGCTCGCCGACAGTCCGGCCTTCGCCACGAACGCCTTCACCGTCGCGAAGCACTGATGCCGGTAGCAGAAGATGTGCGCCTCGCTGGCCACGTTGCAGCAGTCGGCAGTCCGCAGGCAGTGCGCCTGGGTGGGATCGGACTTCCGCAAATGCCGCTCCGGGATGCCGTGGAAGCTAAAGAGCAGCAGATCGAAATCCTGCTTCAACCACGGCTCCGCGCTAGCGACGAGGGCGGTGATGTAGTCCGCGTCCTGGTAGTAAGGCGGCTGGACGCGCACGGTCAGTCCGGGTGCCTGCGCGGCGGCAACTTCCTTGACGCGCTCCACCGCCGTCTCGAAGCTCGACATCGCGAAGTGCGGGAACAGCGGAATGACCAGCGCCTCAGTTACGCCACGCGCCCGGAGCGCATCAACGGCGGAGGCGATGGACGGGTTCTGGTAGCGCATCGCCAGTTCGACGGGCATCGGCAGGCGGCGCTGGAGTTCGGCCTGGACGCGCCGGCTGGTAACGACGAGTGGCGAACCTTCCTTCGTCCAGATGGCCTGGTAGGCGTGGGCGGACTGCTTGGGCCGGAACGGCAGGATGACGCCGTTGACGATGAAAAAGCGGACCGGCCAGGGCATGTCTATCACGCGGCCGTCCATGAGAAACTCCCTCAGATAGCGGCGCACGTCCGGGACGCTGGGCGAGTCGGGGGAACCGAGGTTGACGAGGAGAAGGCCGGGGGTCATGCGAAGCGAAAATCAGAAATCCGAAATCCGAAATCCGAACAACCCAGCGGCACACGGTCGTAAAGCGGGTTGGGGAAGTCCGTTTTTCTGCCTTTCCGCCTTGGCCCCCCCGCTCTTTCTAAAGGCAGAAAAATGGACTCTCCCAAACCACAGGCCGCCGATTTGCCGCCGAGTTGTTCGGATTTCGGGCTTCGGACTTCTTTCGGATTTCGGCATTTGGATTTCGGATTTACCGCGCCCGCCCGCCCACCGCCGCCAGATACTTCTCCATCCGCTCCACGCCGTTGACGCCCGACACGATCGAGTCGCCCACCGAAATGCCGTCGCGGTAATGGCCGGCGAAGAAGAGGCCGGCGGCCTTGCCCTCGATCTCCGTCATCAGTGCGCGGAAGCGACCGTAGCCAAGATTGTATTGGGGGATGGCCTTGGGCCAATAGACGCTGTGCTGAAAGGTCGGCTTGCCTTTCACTCCGAGCAGCACGCGCAAATCGGCGCAGGTGATCTCGACCAGTTCCTCGACAGGTTTCGCAGCCAGTTCCGGGTAACGCTCACCGCCGACGTAGTTGGTGAGCGTCAGGTGGCCGGCGGGCGCGCGGTTAGGGAAGAGCGACGAGGAGAAAATCGTGCCGAGGATTTTGAAGCCCTCGACCCGCGGGATCAACATCCCGAAGCCGTTGCACGAATGGGCCACGTCTTTGCGCCGGAAGCCCAGCACCACGCTCGCCACCGGCGGATAGCGGATGTCGCCAAAGGGCTTGAGGCTAAGCGGTTGCAGCGACGCCAGGCCGAGTTCCGCCAGCTTGAACGCCGTCCCCGCGTAAAGCACAGCGCTGTGTTCGACGCGCCGTTCCTGGCCGTTGGCGTAGGAGTCCACCAGCCAGCCCTTCACGGTTTGGGTCAGCTTGGTAACGGTGGTGTTAAGGCGCACGGCACCGCCAAGGCGGGCGCGGAGCGTGTCGGGCAAGACCTGCAAGCCGTCGTCGAAGGAAAATTTCGGCGCGCGGTCCTTGGCAATTTCACCGCGCCGCTTGCGCTCGCGTCCGCCCAGAATCTGGCCCTTGATCATCGAACCGTAGTTCGCCTCGAGCGCGGCCAGCTTGGGAAACGCTTGTTGCACCGAGAGCTTCTCCGGGTCGCCCGCGTAAATGCCCGCCACCAGCGCATCAATGGCGTGATCGAGAAACTCGCGGCCCAACCGCCGCCGCACGAAGTCCGCGATGCTTTCCTCGACGCCATCGCGGCGGGCCGGGCGAAAAGGCTCGCGCAGCACGGCCCACTTGGCGGCGAGGGTGAAAAGCTTCGTGGTGAAAAAACCCAACGGCGAGCCGGGCATCTCAATGGGCCGTTGGTAGCGGACCACGTAGCGCGCCCCGGCCTTGGCGTCGGGATCGCGACGGCGCTCCGCGAGGCCGGCGTCCTTGACGAGCGTGGTGATCTTCGGGGAGGTTTCGAGAATCGTGTTTGGCCCGAACTCGGCGAGGTAGCCGTCGCGCGCAAGGCTTTGGATGGCACCACCAACGCGGTCGGTGGCCTCATACAACACCACCGGCACGCCGCGTTGCTGAAGATAGAACGCGACGGTCAGGCCGGTGATGCCGCCGCCGATGATCGCGACTGGTTTTACGTTGCTGCTCATGCCATGAAATCGCCGGACAACAAAGTGGCGCAAAGCCGCGCCGCCGTCGAGGGTGTTCCGAATCGGCGGCCCAACAAAATGCTGGGCGGGGAGAAAACCGTGGCGTCCTACCTGGCCTGGCCCACTCCACTCGACGGGCGGCCTTTTCCTCCGTGGCGGAAGACCGTGCAGGGCCGTGAGCATGCTCGCGCCGCCGGCGAACGGCTACCCCAGCCACAGCCGAGTCCAAGGGATGAAGGCGCAGGAGCTTTCTGACCCAAGGTTCCGGTCAGGTCCGCCTCACCTTCGGATGGCCGTGGTCGCTCGGCGGCGGAGCGCGTTTGACCCGCATTCGTAGCGGCTGCGGCTGAGACATCCGCGCGTTGGAATTGCCGCCCTGTTGCGCGCAATTCGGACAAGACGAAGCGAACGAAGCCCACAATCCGAAGGCCAAAAAGCCCTTCTGCACACTGCGGGAAAGTGCGTTCTGCGGAAGGCACCTTGGCCCGAAGATTTGGGCTTCGGACTTCGGTTTTCTGAGCTACGCCCGCCGGTTCGCCAGGAAGGCATCGAGGTAGAACACCAGCCGGGCTTTCATTTCCTTGCGCGGTACGATGGCGTCAATCAGCCCGCGGTCCAGGAGGAACTCGGCGGTTTGGAAGCCCGGCGGCAGGTCCGCCTGCGTGGTATCCTTGATGACCCGTGCGCCCGCGAAACCGATCAGGGCGCCAGGTTCGGCGATTATGAGATCTCCCAGCGTAGCGTAACTGGCCATAACACCCGCCATCGTGGGATGGGTCAGGACGCTGATGTAGGGCAGGCGCGCGCGGGCGTGGTAGGCCAGGGCGGCGGAGGTCTTGGCCATCTGCATCAAGCTCAACATGCCTTCGTACATGCGCGCCCCACCGCTGCTGGAGATGAGAATGAGCGGCAGTCCGCGATTGGTGGCCGCCTCGATGAGCCGGGTGATTTTTTCGCCCACTACGGACCCCATTGAGCCACCCAGGAAGCTGAAATCCATCACCGCCAGGGCTAAGCGATGATGCATGATGCTGCCGATGCCGGTGATGACCGCGTCCTTCATGCCGGTGGATTTTTGGTAGGACTCGAGCTTCGACACGTAGGAGGCGACGCCGGTGAACTGGAGGGCGTCCAGGCTCCGCATGTCGGCGTCCATTTCCTCGAAGGAGCAGGTTTCCACCAGCGAATGGATGCGCTCGCGCGCGCCAATCGGGAAGTGATGCTGGCACTTCGGGCAGGTCTTGAGGTTGTCGTCCAGTTCCTTGTCGAACACCATCTCCTTGCACTTGGGGCACTTGCACCACAGGCCGGAAGGGATGTCCTTCTTCTTCGACTTGCCGCCCCCCATCTTGGGTTTCTTGGTGAAAGAAGTGCCCGCCTCCCCTGGCGAGGACACAACGGCCTCTGGGGTGGCCAGCGAGATGGGCTTGCGAGTAAAAACCGTGTCAGCCATAAGCGAACAGAGTGTCCCCAGCGGCGGCCCAACTTACAAGTTCACATTCTGCGGTGAAACCGGGAGCCACAAAGTCCGAAGGCCGAAAGGACCAAGCCGAAACTCAGAAACTCAAAAAGGGATTCCTGACGAAGCTTCTCTCAAAAGCCCGGCAACGGCAGAGCGACGCTCCGGCGAAGTCATGCCCCCGCTGTTGTTCCGAAAAGGCAGCTACGGAAGCTCCTTTACGGAAACTGTTCTGAGTTTCTGAGTTTCGGCTTGGTCCTTTCGGACTTCGCACTTCTCCCTCCACCTCACAATCCCCTCGCCAGCGTCCACACGCCCACCTCGCTGGCCCCGGCCAACCGCAAGGCGCGGGCGCAGGCGCTGGTGGTGGCACCGGTCGTGAACACGTCGTCCACCACCACGATCCGCTCGCCGTGGAGCTTCACCCCGGCGCGCGAGACAAAGGCATCGTGCATGTTCTCGGCTCGCTCCGAGCGCGAGAGCAGCGTCTGGGTGCGGGTGGCCTTCACGCGGCGGAGCAGGCGGAGGTTGGACGGGATGCCGCTGGCGGCGGCCAGGCGGGCGGCCAGGCGGGCGGCTTGATTGAACTCCCGCTCCCGTTCCTTCGTCGGGTGCAGCGGTACCGGCACCAGCCAGTCCCAGTGTTCCCGGGCCAGTGTCGTCGCGGCGGAGCGGACGAGCAGGCCGGCAAGAAATGGTTCGAACCACAAGTGCCCTTGGTATTTGTAACGGTGAATCACCTCCAAGACCACGCTCTTGGCGGCCACAGCCGATCGGGCGAAGTGGAAATGAAGCTCCAGCTCCCGGCAGTTGGCGCACTCGAAAGGCGCGGTCAGGTCGCCGGGATACGGCAGCCCGCAGCGCTCGCAAAACGGCGGCCGGATGAACCGCACCCGCTCGTAGCACCGCTGGCAGACGAAGCCATCCTCCGGCGTACACCGGCGTGCCGCGCAAATCTGGCAGACCGCCGGGTAGCACAAGCCCAAGAGCGCCTCCAGCCATTCCCGACAGGCGGCGGGAGAGGGAATGACGAATGACGAAAGACGAATGACGAAAGAAGCCCGAAGTCCGAATGACGAATCGCCGCCGTCCGTTCCGTTTTGTGCTCTGCCCAACCCACAGGCAGGCGCGTTCCGCATTTCGGGCTTTGTCATGCCGGCGTCATTGGCCACAAGATACTTCAAAGCTGGGCGCGTGGGAGCAGGGTTTTTGGGCGGGGACAAATCCGAAGCCCGAAATCCGAAATCCGAAAAGCCCTTCCGGCCTGTGATCCGCGAACATGTTCCCCAGCCAACGGAGGGGACGCGACTGTTCGGATTTCGGGCTTCGGACTTTACTCATCTCATTCCCCCGCTTGTGGAGTCTTGAAATCCTGGCGTGACTCGTCGCCTTCCATCTCCCACCCATCGCCACACCACGGCCAGCACCACCAACAACAGCGGCAACGCCAGCCAGCCATCCACCAGCTTCCAAGTGCCCCACAACCAGGTGCGATCGGAAGCCGGAAAGGTCAGCGCTTTGCAAATCTTCAGCCAGAAAATCCAGCCCGCGTGCAGACCGATGGAGTAATACAAGTTGCCCGTCCGTTGATACGCCAGCCCCAGGATCGCGCCCGCCAGGGCCAGGTTGAAGAATCCTGGGACGATTTCCCGCCAGTGCGTGAAGCCGCCCAGCAGTTGGCCCAGCATTTCAAACCCGGAATACCATTGCACCGCTTGCGCGCCGTCGCCCTTGCCCATGAAATGCACCAGTGCATACACCGCGCTGCTGACGGCCAGCGCAAAAGGCCACGGCCACGCCCGCCGCAGTCCGCCAAAGAGCGCGCCGCGGAAGAGCACTTCTTCCAGCATCGCCACCACCCCTGCGCCAGCGGCTGATTTTACGAGCAACTCCACCAGCTTTGGCCCCAGGATTTCCGAGCGGACCATGCGTGCGCCGACCGCCACCCCGACCCACGCCACCACCGCTAGGGAGGCGAAGCCCAGCGCAAACCCGCCCGCCAGCCGCCCCCATTGCCCGGCTGGCCGACCCAGGCCCAAATCCGCCAACGACCGCTGGCCCAAGGCGCGGAGGAACGGCCATAACCCCAGCACCGCCAGCACTTGCACCGTGCGACCGTAGTAGCGGTGAAATGGGTGTCCGCCCAGCCAGGAATCCGCTCCGCAAATCCCCAGCGCGAGCCGGTAAATCCAAGGGGAAATCACCGCCGCGCTTAGGAAGATCAGCGTGAGGAAGATGACTATGGCCCGCAACGGCCGGGCCGTGGTGGCGTCGCTCACCGGAACGTCCCTTCAAGCCGACGCAAGCGCGGAACGACGGGCGAGTTGGTGGGCGTCCGGTCCCAGACCTCCGCGAAGAGCGCCCGCGCCTCATTGGGGCCGCTGCGCGAGAGCAGTTCGCAGTAATCGAGCTGAATCCACGCCCGCCGGGGATCCTCGATCCGCGCGCCGTTCCGGGCCAGCCACGTTCCCAACGCCTTGTCCCCGCGCTGCGTCGCGATCCGCAACGACTCCTCCAAATCCCACGGCAGACCCGGCAACTGCTCCCCCTTCACCACCTTCCTCGCCTCCTGCTCCCGGATGTCGCCTTCCGATTCCACCTTCTCCCAATAGACAAAAATACGGTAGCCCAGGAAAATCGCCAGCACGATGATGAAAACCGTCATCAACTTGGTCATGATTCGTTCACCCTTCGGATGCGCGCCCCGAGCTGGCGCAGTTTGCCATCAATGTTCTCGTAGCCACGGTCGAGGTGGTAAATACGGTTCACCTGCGTCTCGCCGCGCGCCGCCAGGCCGGCGATCACCAGCGCGGCCGAGGCGCGCAGATCGCTGGCCATCACCGGCGCGCCGCTGAGCGGACGGCCACCCTTCACGATGGCGCTCGGGCCTTCAATTTCGATGTCCGCCCCCATCCGGGACAGTTCGCTGACGTGCATGAAGCGCGATTCAAACACCCGCTCCGTGATGATGCTGGTGCCCTTGGCGAGCGTCATCAGCGCCATCATTTGCGCCTGCACGTCGGTGGGGAAGCCGGCAAACGGCAGCGTCGTCAGGTCCACCGGCTTGAGCCGGCTCGCGTGCCGCACGGTCAGCGTCGTGCCGGCGCGGGCCACCCGCACCCCAGCCTCACGGAGCTTGTCCAGCACCGCGTTCAAGTGATCCGGTCGCGCGCCGCGAATCGTCACTTCACCGCCCGTCGCGGCGGCGGCGATGGCGTAAGTCGCCGTCTCGATGCGGTCGGGAATGACTTCGTGCTCCGCGCCGTGAAGCTCCTTCACGCCCGTCACCGTGATGATCGGGCTGCCAGCGCCGGTGATCTTCGCGCCCATCGCGATGAGGAACTTCGCCAGGTCCACTACTTCCGGCTCGCAGGCGGCACTTTCGATGATCGTGACGCCTTCGGCCAGCGTCGCCGCCATCATCACGTTGGCCGTGCCCAACACCGTTGGACCGGAACGCCCGCCGAGAAACATCTCCGCGCCTTGCAATCGCCGCGCCTGAGCGTGGACGTAACCCTCATCAATGGCGACCTTAGCCCCCAGCGCCGCGAAGCCTTTCAGGTGCAGATTGATGGGCCGCGCGCCGATGACGCAGCCGCCCGGATACGACACCCGCGCCTCGCGCAACCGCCCCAGCAGCGGACCCATGATGCACACCGAGCCGCGCATCTGGCGGATCAAGTCGTAGTCGCCGAACGCCTTCACCTTCCGCGCCTGCACCTGGACGGTGTCGCCGGTGATGCTCACCTCCGCGCCGAGCGATTGCAGGATGCGGCCCATGAACTTCACGTCGCTCAGGTCCGGCACGCGCCGGATGACGCACGGCTCCGCCGTCAACAGCGCCGCCGCCAGGATGGGCAACGTCGCGTTCTTGCTGCCGCTGATGACGACTTCGCCGCGCAACGGCACGCCGCCTTGGATCAATAAACTTTGCATGAAATAACTTCCGCCTTCCGGCCGCGGGAGCGCCGGCTTCTCCCAAGCTGGAATGTGAAATGTGAAATCATCCGGCGCGTGTCACCAAGATTCTGGACCGCTGACTATAGTCATCCT
>CAINDV010000894.1 GCA_903847485.1 uncultured Verrucomicrobiota bacterium | reverse complement strand
GGTGGGATACCCCATCCCACCGGCAGGCCCCAACGTGAAACCACATCCCTCCCAGAGTCTGCATTCTATCAGCTCTTCCCCATTCGGCCTCCACTTAGCCATGAAATTCCGGGAATATCCGGGGAAGAAGGACTCAAGCAGTAGGAAGCCAAAGTGGCGCACACCGAACAACGCCTGCTACAAAAGCTCGCCGCCAAATACCACCTCCTGCTCCAACCCAAGACCGCCTAAGCCAGGTCGGTTCATGGAAAGGGAATGGCTCCGCACCGGCCAGCACGGAGTCACTGTTTAGTGAGTTGTCCAAGCGCTGGCGGAGCTTTGCCATCTACCCTTCCGAAGGGGAGAGACAAGGGCAGGGTAACTCGTCTTCCCAGTGTTGCGTGACGCACACTTTTGGAGGCGAAAATGGCATTGTTCACAAGTCAAAAGCTTTGCGGTGCAAAAGTCATTCACCGGCGATTGCGAGGAGCGTGTCCGAAGCTCTCCTCGCCTCCGGCGAATAGCTTTTGGAGCAACTATGAGGGCGGGGTGAGGGGCTGTTCTCAGTGCATAGATACGGGTTAGCCATATCTATGCAGTTGAAACCGCTATGAAAACCGCAGAGACGCGATGAACACAGAGGGAAACGCCTGCTTTCGTCCCCGCCAACCAGACACCCCTCAGTGAACCAAAATCAGCTTGCCCGGCGCTGTCTTCTCTGCGTCCTTTGCGTCTCTGCGGTTCATTGGAGGGTCTTCCTGCTGCATAGTTACGGCTTAGCCGGTCACGCCGCCCGCGCGCCGCCGCCGCCCCGCAGATGCACGGCCGGCACTCCGGCGGAAATGATTGGCGTATGGGAGTTTCATTTCGGAGGCGTTCTTGCTTGAATGGCATGTGCCTTTCAACGTCGAAACCCGCGTGAAGCAACTTTTTCCCGCCGCTTGTGCCGTGCTCCTGCTGACGGGCTGCATGAGTAGCTCCGTCGCTTCCCGCACCAAGGAGCGCCCGGCGGCCTACGCCGCGCTGCCGCCGGATATCAAGAGCCTGGTGGACAGCGAACAAATCCGCGTCGGCATGAGCGAAGACGCCGTGTATATCGCCTGGGGCAAACCGGCGCAGGTGTTACAGTCGGAAACCGAGCGCGGGGCGCAAACGGTCTGGCAATACTGGGGCGGCTGGATGGAGGAGACGCGTTACTGGGCTTATCGCGAGGTGGGCCGCGGCGGCGAGACGTGCCTGGAACGCTACCTGATTCATGATTACGAGCCGCGCACTTATCTGCGGGCGGAACTGGTTTTTGTGGCGGGCAGACTCAAGGAGTGGCACACGCTGGCGCAGCCGCCCGGTTGAGCCGCTTGGGGCATGCTTGGAAAAGTCAGCGGTAGGGCGAGGCTCCTGCCGAGCCTCAACGACGGCGGCAATGCGACCCTGTCGAACGGCTCGGCAAGAGCCTCGCCCTACCGACTATTGACTCAATACGGCTTAGGCCGACACTTACAATGACGCGGGCTGGCCACTGTCCGCCGTGTCCGGGGCTTCGGTGGTCGAAGCGTAAATGTTTGCTGTTTCCAACGGTGCCGTCGTCAACTCCGGTGCGGCTGGCTCTGTCAGAGGTTCCGCCGCCGTTGGCGTCGCCGCCGGCCTGACTGTCACGATGGCCGGGCGCAACAAGCGGCCTTGGAAAGCAATCCCCGGCGCGAGCGTATCTTCCACCACCGCCTCGTCGGGTGACTCGGCGTCCGGCGACGGCAACCGATGGCGCTCCGCGTCAAACTCTTCTCCCGGCCGGGCCTCCAGGACCGAGACGCCCACGCGCCGGGCGATGTCTCGACAGGCGTGCTGGAAGGCCCCCATCTGTTGGACCAACGCGGGCTGGCCGGATTGCGCCGCCGCCCGGTTCAGCGCGGAGACGTGATCCAAGACGCCGACGACCACCTGCAACCACTCGCCCTCGACGCGCCGGAGCTTCTCCACTTCCAGCCGCAGCGTGGCCCGCTCGGAGTCATTGGCTTTCTTGAGAAACTCGGTGAAGCCCGAGACTTCCAGACTCATCTGGTCGGCGATTTCCTTGGACGACTTATTGGTCTGCGCAGCCAGGCTTTGCACGCCTTGCCATTGCGCCGTGGCGGCGGTGACGTTGCGGGCGATGGCTTCGAGATTGTTAAGCTGGCGGATGGTGGCGCTCAACAGTTCGCTCTCGGCCATCCGCGTCAGCGCCCGGTATTCGACGAGGAACGGAAGGATCGCCACCGTTGCGCCGACGGCCACCGCGCTCACCACGACCAGCAATTCCACCAGCGGCAGCGGGTGTGGACTCTCGAACGCCACATAGGCCGCGACGCCCAGCAGGAGGGCATCGGCAAGCAGGAAGGGCACTTTGTTCAATTGCGGGATCGGCTGATCGCTCATGTGGCGGCCAGTCTAACCGAAGGCCGCCGGAGCGCAAGAAAGCGGGCGCGTGTCCGGGAAGATTGGGATGCCTCCTTTCCCTGCCAGACGCGGCGTTCCGGGTGCGGCCCGACCGGAATTCAGATGACGAATGAATGACGAAGCCTCAAGCACGAAACCCGATGCCTGCTTGGATTAGGGAGGCGCAAGACTCTGCACAAAACCGAACAGGCGGAGGCCGCGATTCGTCATTCGGATTTCGGGCTTCATTCGGCATTCGTCATTCTTTCCTGGCGAGTGACGGTTTCATGCGGCTTGGCGCAGGTCCTTCGCGAGCGAATCCGGGCATCTTGCCCAACAAATTCGCGGGGCCACGAATTTCTTGAACGTATGGGTTATCGGCAAAGACACGAGAAATTGGGGCCAGTGCTGGCG
>CAINDV010000893.1 GCA_903847485.1 uncultured Verrucomicrobiota bacterium | reverse complement strand
GATTGGTGCAGCAGGCAGTGGTGGTTTCCCCAGCGCCTTACAAACAACTCTGCGGTGGCAACCCCAAGCCCTTGGGGTAGGTTGAGTCAATTAGCGAGCCCAGAAAGATTTTAAGCCCGTTTCCCAACTGCAATGCAGTAGAAAACCACCCCGCTTTCACCAGCCAATCTGCATGAACATTTGATTTCTACGGCATGGATTCGGTTTAGCTCTGTAGGAGCGCGATGGCGGGCGAACATTTCGTTCCGGGGCGCGGCGGCATCGCGCCCCGCTGGGGCTGCGGACCTTTTGGCCACGGTTGGGCTATAAACATGGCGGCCCGCTGGGCCTCGCGGATGGATTGCGCGGTTGCCTGGCGGCGGAGCTGCCGGCTGGTGACCGCCACTGTTACGCCAATATTCTCACTGGTATTGGCGCAATACCTGACCCCGTTTCAAACAAGCGGTCATTGTGGCTGGATCACGCGATAGAACCGCTTTGTGGCCTGGCGGGTCGAGTCGAAGGCGGCAGTATTTGTGCCAGTTGCCACGATCGGACTGCCTAAGTTTTGCCAAATGTTGCTACTCAGAACGGAGGCCCATTGGACTTGGTATGTTGTGCCAGATTGCGACCCCCACCATATCTCCACTGCGGTAGCAATGTTCGCACTTGGGTTGACCGTTATGCGGATCGAGGCCACAGCAATTTGATTGGTTACTTCAGATGCGGAAACCGTGATCACATGGGCGCCAGGCGATAGAGATGACACGACTAGGTTGCTACCGCTTCCCAAAGCTCCATCGCGGTCTGAAGTCCACTCAAATACTGAAGGCGGAACGTCATTTGTCGTAGTCGCAGAAAAGGTAACAGGAGTTCCTTTCGCAAAGGAGGCACCTGCGAGTGGTGAAATAATCTGAACGCGATAACTACCAGCACTGTTGATGGTGGTCGAGATACCAGGAGTGCTTGGGTTCCCAGTGTGCCAGGCGATCGGGTACATTGTGCGTCCGTTCGGCTGAAGCCCGAAAGGCACTTGGCCGGTAGTTGTATCGTCACGGATGCTAGCGCCCATGTCATTGGGGAAAGTCATCAACGGACTATTCGTGTCCACTGGGAGAGTGCTTGATTGAAAGTAGCCGCTGAATGATTGCAAGCCTATCAAGTTATTGACCGTGTTAATGCCAGCATGGAAGGCGTAGTGATCTGCGCCTAGTACGATACCTCCTCCGGCGCGCTTGAGGTTCTCATAGTAATTTTCGGCCAGCTTTTTCCCTTCGGTTGGCAATGTGGGTGCCGCGTATGACCCGAGTAGTCGTCCATCGCAAATTATTCCACGGCTCGCGTTCGTGTTGAACCAACTGGCAATCGCCTGCCAGTTCTTGGGAAAATTATCTTCGGATGAACTTATATCGAAGAGCCACACCTGATCAAAGTGAGCCGCAGCCAATATGGGGCCTACCGTTCCATCCGAAGTGATGCGTACATAGGCCGCATTTGTGCCGTCTGATAGTAATTATTCATGTATGGAGCGTAGCCTGCGTCAAAGAGAGTCACGACCAACACCGATTGCTGGTTTGTCCCTAATTGCCCTCTTGCTGGAGTGGCAGCCAACAGCAGGCAGGCGAGTGCAAGCAGCGTAGATGCGGCGCAGTTCACCGCTACGAACTTGTGCACCGACGATGTCCATACCAACACGCGGCAGAGGAACTCGGAATTTTGAAACCTTGCAGGGATTAGTGATTTGGTGGTTTTCATAAAAGTTGCTTTGAATGGATTGCGGTTACGCCGGTACGGTTACACTTACCGGCGCGCTCCACTGGCCCACTTGGGCGTCGTCCACGCGGTAGATGGCGCGGTAGGTCCACTTGGTGGGCACGGCGGGGAAGGGCGCGGTGTCCACGTAGCCGGGCGTGGTGTCGTAGGTGGGCAGGACGGAGCCTTTGCCGTCGCCACGGTCCACCTGGATTTCGCAGAGGTCGAGGGCGGCGCGGTTGCCCTGCCAGCCCCAGCCGATTTCCACGCGTCCGCCGCTGATCCGGGCGATAAGGACCGGTTGCAAGGTGGCGAGATCGGGCACGGCGACTTGCGCGCCTTCGATGCCGAGGGCGACGCCGATGGCGGCGTTGTAGTTCGCGCCGGCCTTGATCTGTTTCACCAACGTCCGGAAGCGCGCCTCGATGCCCGGTACAACGGCGGTCACGGCGGCCGGCAGCGTGGGGGCGACGGGCGCGCCGGCGGCCGGCGGGGTGCCGCCGCCCCGCACGAGGTCTTTCCAGGCCGTCCACTGCTGGGCGGCGGCGGACATGGTGCCCAGGCTGGCGAGCACGCAGTTGAAGTAGTTGCAGTCCGCCGCCTGCGCGGTGGTCTGCGCTTCGGTGACGCCGAGCGTCGCCGCGTAAGCGCCGATGCCGGTCTTGAAGGTCTGCAACTGGGCCGCGAAGGACTCGTCGTTCGATTGGAGGTAGTTGGTTTTGGGCATAGGGGTTGTTTTTTCTACGGGGTTCAGGGGATATCGGTCAAAAGGGAGGCGCTGGCAAAATCCAAGTGCTGGTAGGGCGAGGCTCCTGCCGAGCCGGCGCTGGACTGGGTTGGGAGGCTCCGCAGGAGCGTCGCCCTGCCGGAACTCGGGTTTTGAAATTGGTTCGGTGTTTATGGGTCATCGGCCAAAATGGGCGGGGCGATGGGGCGGCGGGCTGGTTTGGCCGTAACGTATTGTGGGGAAACCATTTCCCGGCGCAGAAGCGGGATTCCCCGGCTCCGCAGAATGGTTTTCCCACGCCGAAGAATGATTTTTCGGTGCCGTAAAGTGGGTTTCCGGTGCCGAAGGATGGCTGTTCGGCGCGGTGAAGCGGTTCCGTGGCACCACGGGAGGAAGTTCCGGTGCCGGGGAATGGAGTCGCGGTGCCGCGAGCCGGCTCTGCGGTGCGGTGGAATGGAGTGGCGGTGCCGGAGAAGCGTTCCGTGGCGCGGGGAAAGGAGTCCACGGGGCCGCAAAAGGAACGGCCGGCGCGGGAAAGAGAAGCTGCGGCGGGACAACGCAGCCGCGCCGCTCTACGCGGTTGGGCCGTTGCGCGGTGGCGTGGACTCACTGTCGGTGGCGGTCGGTGGCTCATCTGCTGCGGCAAACATGTAACTGGCCACGCCCGGAGGGTCGAGTCTTTTTTTGAAAAGCTCCGTTTTTTGCGGCGGAGAGTCTTTCAAAATTGTAGGAGCCGACGTAAGGAGGCTCGGTTATCAGTGATGCCCAAGCCTCAGAGCGTGTATGAAAACGCCTGGCGTGGTAGGGCGAGGCTCCTGCCGAACCTCAACGACAGCGGT
>CAINDV010000892.1 GCA_903847485.1 uncultured Verrucomicrobiota bacterium | reverse complement strand
CCTGCCGAGCCTTGCAGAACCAGCGCCCGGCGGCGGCGGGCAAGGCTCGGCAGGAGCCTCGCCCTACCACGGCCGGCATTTTCAAACAGGCTCTTACTCACCCGCCCGGGACGTCAGCGGCATGCTGCGACAGACGGACCGGCCGTCAACCGCTTCACTCTCCACCGGCAAAGCCCTGCTGGCGCAGAGCCTCGAACAAGACCAACGCCACACAGTTGGCGAGGTTCAGCGAACGGGCCTCCGGGTGGAACATCGGAACCCGCAGCCAGCGGTCGCGGTACGCTTCGAGAATCGCTTTCGGCAAGCCTGCCGTTTCGCGGCCAAACACCAGGAAGTCGTCCGGTGAAAACCGGGCTTCGGAGTAAACTTTCGCTCCACCTTGCTCGACACACCACAGCCGCGCACCCGGCGGCAACGCGGCCACGAAGGCGCTCCAGTTCGCCCAACGGCACCACACGACGTGCTGCCAGTAATCCATCCCCGCGCGCTTAAGCTCGCGGTCGTCGAGACGGAAACCGAGCGGCTCGATGAGGTGCAGCGTCGAGCGCGTCGCGGTGCAAAGCCGGGCGACGTTGCCGGTGTTAGGCGGGATTTCGGGTTCAACCAGGACGATGTGCATGGGGGATTAGGAGTTAGAAGTTAGGAGTTAGGCAAAATTCCGAAACTCAAATGACGAATGACGAAAGAAGTCCAAAATCCGAATGGTGAATAGTGACTTCCGGCTGTTCGGTCTTGTGCCGAGCCTGGCACCCCGTTCAACCAAGAAGCCATCGCGTTTCGGACTTCGGGCTTTGTCATTCATTCGTCATTAGTCATTTGGATTTCGTCATTCGGGGTTAGGAGTTAGGAGTTAGGAGTTAGAAGCTGAGAGTCAGGGAGAGAAGGTTTCGTTCGTCCACAGGCATGTCGGTTCTAGCTCCTAACTTCTAACTCCTCCTTTCCCCGATAAAACACCTTCCACAATACCAACCCTTGCGCCGGCGCAGTCATGCCGGCCACGCGACGGTCGCGGTGGGCAAGTATGGCGGGGATAGCGTCGGGCGGGAGTTTGCCTTCGCCGACTTGGACGAGTGTGCCGACGATGCCGCGACACATCTTGTAGAGGAAACCGTCGCCTTCAATGACGAAGGTGATCAACGATCCGCTGCGCCGCAGGTCACAGCGTGTCAGCGTGCGGACGGTGGAAGCAGTGTCATAGTCCGGGTTGGCGCGCAAGGAGCGGAAGTCGAGCCGGCCGACGAAGTGTCGCGCGGCGGCTCGCATGGCCGGGAAGTCGAGCTTGCGCCGGACCTGCCAGGCGTGACTACGCAGCAAGGGATTGTGCGCCGGATGGTTCCAGACGAAGTAACGGTATTGCTTGCCGGTGGCGTCGAAGCGGGCGTGGAAGCCAAGGGCTACGCGCCGCACTGCCAGCACGCGGATGTCCTCCGGCAACCAGGCGTTAATGGCGATAAGAAGTCGCCCTACCGACAGCTTGCATTCGGCGCGCGGGACTGCGAAATGCGCCACCAAGCCGAGCGCGTGGACACCGGTGTCGGTGCGGCTGGAGCCGTGGACACGCGGTTGGCTGGGAAAGAGCTTCGCCAGCGCGGACTCGATTTTCTCCTGCACGCCGGTGCCGATTTTTTGCACCTGCCAGCCTTGGTAGCCGGTGCCGTCGTAGGCGATGGTTAGTTTGAACTTCAGTTGGTCCACGACAGCGGCCGGCAACGCGGTCGGGGCGAGCTGGCTTTCACGAATTGGCGTCTTCACGTTTCACGTTTCACGTTTCACGAGATACTATCCAAGTAGCACTGGAGCAGAATCGCCGCCGCCGTCTGGTCCACCTTGCCTTTGTGTTGCTTGCTCTTGTGACCGGCCTGGCGGAGCATCTTGTGGGCTTGCACGGAACTAAGCCGCTCATCCCAGAGACGGATGGGCACAGTGATTTCCGCCGTCAGGGCGGCGACGAACGCTTTCACCTTCTCGGCGGCGGGACCATAGCTGCCGTCCATGTTGCGCGGCAGGCCGATGACGAGCAACTCCACCTCCTTTTCGGTCAAGAGTTGTTTCAGCCGCGCCAGGCAGGCGGCGAACGGCTCCGCCGGAATGAACTCCAGCGGCAGGGCCAGCAGCTTGAGTTCGTCGCTGATGGCGACACCGACGCGGACAGTACCGTGATCAAGGGCGAGGATGCGCATAGGAGATTACTTCAGTGAGGTAGGTGATGGAGGAGGGCAGCGGCATTGTGGCCAGAGGAAGGGGTGGTTAGCTCGAACGCCAAAGCAGGGAGAGGAGGCGCTAATTGCCGGTCAGTCTCGTTGGCCTAGCGGCAGGGGCACCGAGGTATGGTCCGTCAGCCACAGCGCGTCGGGGTTGTTCGGGGAGGAGACTGGGCCAAGCCCGATGTTGACGTTGCGGATGGGAAGCATGGTCGAGGAGCCGCTGCCCACTGCGCTTAGAGCGTGTTTGAAAAGTCGCCCAGCGGTAGGGCGAGGCTCCTGCCGAGCCTCGATGGTCGCCGCCGCGCGCTGGTTCCGAAAGGCT
>CAINDV010000891.1 GCA_903847485.1 uncultured Verrucomicrobiota bacterium | reverse complement strand
GCGCTGGGAGAAGGTTCCGAAGGCTCCGCAGGAGCGTCGCCCTACCAGAGCTGGAGTTTTCAAAGAGCATGAACCGCTTAACTAAACGGCAGTGCCCCATCGGATGGGGAGAGGGTCGCCGAAGGCCGGGTGAGGGGGATTCGGTGGAAGCACCCAGTTTCCACTGGATCAGGACTTCTGAGACTAACAAAGTCAACGAAAGACAGTCAGTATGAAAAAGATTGCACTATATTTCGCGTCTGGCGGGATCGTTTTACAAACCGCCTTAGTCAGCGCCCCAGCCCAGGCAATCTGGGGCGAATCGCCGATTCCCGAACCCTATCCCTATGTCGCCGCCAGCGGCTTGCGCTTGGGTGCGGCGCCGGTGCCCGAGTCACCCGACCCGCTGGTGGCCTACCGCTGGCCAAACCCCAAAGCGGCCGACGGGTTGGAGATATACTTAGTCAAGCCGAAGGCGGTGTCAGCCACCCCGGCGGGAGCGTTCGATAACCTACAATCGCTGACTGGCAATAGCCCGGATGTAGGCGTTAAGGGACCAGGCTTGATCACGCTTGATTTCGGTCTTGAACATGCCGCGTGGGTGGAATTCGACAGCCCTGACTGCCCAGGCAATGTCGAAATGAGCATCAGCGAGTATAACGAGCCGGGAGTTGGGAAGACCAAGGCACCGGTTAAGCACGGTCAAACCTACCGGCTGGAACTGAATGACGAGCTGTACGATGGAATGCGTTTCGCTTGGATCAACGTCAAATCGTCAGGCACCCCGTGGCATATCACTGGTATGCGAGCCGTCTGCCAGGTCAAGCCGGTGAATTACAATGGCAGTTTTTCCTGTAGCGACCCCCTGCTCACAAAGAGCTGGTATATGTCCGCCTACGGCGTGAAAGCCTCGCTCTGCAAGGATTACTTTGGAGCCATCCTGATGGACCGGGGCGATCGAATCTCTTGGACCGGTGACGCGCACCCGTCCCAGGCGGCTGCGCTGGTGGCCTTCGGCAATTACGATTTTATCAAGAAGAACATTGATAACACCTCGAAACAAAGCAATGGCATCCGGAGCTACTCCCTCTATTGGGTTTTGAGTTTGTTGGACTATTACAACTATACCGGTGATGCGGCGACGCTGGACGGGTATCTCACCAATGCCTGCGCGAAGCTTGATGATGCCCATCGCGTGTTTGGAACCGACCCCAAGCTGAGGTTCTATGGCTGGGACGAAAGGCTTTGCGCGGGATTTGAAATCTGGTTCCGCTCCTCTCCCGAAGCCCAGCGAGCCTATGAAATGTTGTCCCTACGGGTATGGAAGGACTTCTCCACGGCCATGGGCAAATTGGGCCGAACCGACTTGAGAGACAAGTATAGCGGTTATGCTAGTGAGAAACTGGCCGCCCTAAGAAAAGATACGGCTTGGTATTCCGCTTTTGGGCTTCATGCCGCGGCAGATGCAGTGACCACTGGACTGTTGACGGGCGCGGAGCAGGAAGCGCTGTTTCAAAAGGAATTCCGCGACCGGGTCAACCGCCTCTCCCTCACTCCTTTTAACCAGTATTTCATAATTCAGGCCATGGCTCGGATGGGCAAGCACGATGACGCATTGAGCACCATCAGGGATATGTGGGGGGGCATGGTAGCGTATGGTGGCACCACGACCTTCGAGGTTTACCGGCCGTCGTGGAATGCGGCGATTGGTCCGAATGATGCCGTTCCCAACTCCCAGTCTGGCATCGTTAGTCTCTGTCATCCTTGGGGAGCGGGAGTTGTGAAATGGCTCAATGAAGAGGTGCTCGGCATCGTCCCTACCTTGCCCGGCTTCAAGACCTACGACATTATTCCCCACCTGGGTCGGACTCTGACCAGAGTGTCGGGAATAACACCCACACCCTCTGGCGAAATTCGTGCCCGCTTCGATGTCTCGTCGGGTGCATGCGAAGTGTCGTCCCCGGCGGGCACCGTCGGCCGAGTGGGCGTTCCTAAGGCGGAAAGGAGCATAACTCGTATCTTGGTCAACGGCAATCTTGCCTGGGATGGCACCTATCATCCCATAAGCGGTTTTGGTGGGGCGAGCCAAGATTCCGACTTTGTCTATTTCACCTCGGTTCAGCCTGGCACTTATGCCTTCGCGGTCTCTTACGGTGGAAAAACACCCGCCTACGACGAACCCCCGGAGCAATATGCCGCGCAGTTTGTGAAGCAAGACACCACCACCAGTGGTAACTGGGGTGGGGCCTACGGAACAGAGGGGTATGTCTTATGTAACTACAACGGAGCGGGCGTTGACCAGAAATCCTTGCCTGCCTATGTGACTTCTATGGATTTCTTTAGAGCCTTCCCCAAACAAGGAAGGCCGGATAACACCATGTGGAAGCAGGGCACTTCGGATCAGAGGGCACTGTCGCCCGATTCCAGCAACAAGCCGGAGCGCAATGCCGCCTGCATTTCTAACTCAGACCAAACTATGACGGTGACGATTGGCATTGACGGCACCCGGGATTACCAGGTGGCGCTATACTTTGTGGATTGGGACAACCGAGGCAGGCGGCAGGCGGTGGAGATGTTTGACGCCAACACCTTGAATTTGGTCGCCCCGGTCAAAATCGTGAATCACTTTTCCGGTGGCACATACCTGGTGTATGCCTATAACAAATCGGCGAAGTTCAGGTTCAACAAGGTGCGAGGCGACACGGTAACTCTAAGCGGGATTTTCTTTGACCCAAAACCGGCAACGGGCGCAAGCCAAAGCGGTAAAAGTGTTGGAGAGTAATAACAACCGTGCAGTTCCCCATGAGTAGAACCTTTATAGCGATCGTCACAACTGTTCTGGCCTGTGGCACAAGAGTAGTCGGTGCCCCGGCACCAATGGAGCCTCTGGACTTGACTAGGACCACGCCGGCTAAGACAGACAACAGCTATAACCTCGGACCGACAGGAGCGTTGGGTTGGATGTATGTTGAGGCTGGGATGACCGAGAAGAGCCGGCAGATTCTTGTTACCGCCGTCGAGAAAGGTTCGCCTGCAGCGGGCGTCCTTGAAGTGGGTGATGTGATCCTGGGCTTGTTCGGCAAGCCGTTCACTCAGGATGCCCGCAAGAGCTTCGGGTGGGCCATCGGCGAGGCGGAGACCGAAAAGGGTAGAGGCTTCCTGCCGCTGGTTGTCTGGCACCAGGGAAAAACCGAGAACGTCGAACTCAAGCTACAGGCTATGGGAACCTACAGCGAGACTTCGCCCTATGATTGCCCCAAGGCGAAGAAGATTCTGGAACAGGGCCTCGCGGTGATGGTCAAGAGCCTTGGGAAGGAGAACAGCCTCCACATCAACGAACTGGCTCTTTTGGCCTCCGGCAGGCCGGAGCATCTCGACTTAGTTCGCAAACAAGCTCAACAAATAGCCGCCAACACGCCCGAGGTGGAAGCGCTATGGCAGGAATCAAGTAAGGGCGGCATGGCCACCTGGCATCATGGCTACAACAACCTCTTCCTCTGCGAGTATTACCTCGCCACCGGCGATAAGACCGTCCTGCCGGCCATCCACTCCTACACCACCACGATAGCTCGCGGACAGGGAGTTTTCGGCACTTGGGGGCACGGTTATGTGCCGCCTACCGCCGCCGGTCAACTCCACGGACCAGTCCCGCCCTATGGACCGGTGAACGCCACCGGTCTGCCCTGCTTAATTTCGCTGGTGCTCGCGGAGAACTGCGGCATTGAGGAACCCGAACTCAAACCGGCCATCGCCCGCGCGAGTAAGTTCTTCAGTTACTATGTCGGCAAAGGCTTCGTCCCCTACGGCGAGCACCGTCCCGGCGTCGGCCACGATGACAACGGCAAGACCTCCATGGCAGCGATGGCCTTTGCGCTACAGGGCCAGCAGGCCGAGACGCAGTTCTTTTCCAAGATGGTCACCGCCTCCTACGAGTCCCGCGAGTGGGGCCACACTGGCAACGGCTTCAGTTACCTCTGGGGGCCGATCGCGGCCAATTGCGGCGGGCCGAAAGCTATGGCGGCCTTTATGAAGGAACTGCGCTGGTATTATGACCTCGCGCGACGCTGGGATGGCTCCTTTGTCAATGTCGGCACAGGTGGCGGGGTTGCTAGCAGCTATCATGGCATGCTTGGTGCCACCGGCTGCTACCTGCTGGGCTATGCGGTGCCCTTGAAGAGAATCGCGCTCACCGGCCGCGATGCGCACCAAGAGAACTGGCTAAGTGACCCAGACGTCGCCGAAGCTATCGCCGCCGAGCGCTGGCTTGGTGATAATGCGCACGCCAAGCGGACGACCGCGCAACTGCTCACCGGCCTGGGCAGTTGGTCGCCGTTAGACCGCGCCTGGTCGGCCCGAGAGCTGGGGCAGCGCCAGGACAGTGTTCTTCCGCAGTTGGTCGCGATGACCAAGAGCGACAACTCTCGTGCTAGGCTGGGCGCCGTCAACGCACTGGGGCAGCTCAAGACTCGCGCCACTCCCGCATTGGACGCCATCGTAAGTCTGCTCGACCACGATGATCGCTGGCTGCGAGTTCAGGCCGCCGAAGCACTGCGGACCATCGGGGCCGACGCCAGGCCGGTCTTGCCGCAGATGCTCCAGGCCGCTGCCGGCAGGGACGAAAGCGACCAGATGCAATTTGCGGTTGGCGCTCTCGCCTACGCTCTCTTCTACCCCGGCGGAGCCTACGGGCCGCGTGGCATTCTTGCCCAATCAATTGACGGTGTCCCCCGGGACCAACTCTACGCCGCCGTTCGTTCCGTGGCCGCCAACCCCGACTCAGCCGCCCGTGGTTGCCTGCGCTCCACTTACGGCCTGCTCACACTGGAGGACGTCAAAGTGCTGGCACCCACGATTGTCACCACTATCAATGAGATGCCGCCGGCTAACACGATGTTCTCCAAGGGCGTTCGTCTGGCGGGCATCCAGGCGTTGGCCCGGCTTCACATAGAAGAGGGAATCCCTCTGGCAGTTATGATGATGAAGCTGACCGATTGGGGCAAAGGATACATCGTGATGACGTCGCTGGATGTCTTGAAGCAATATCGCGGAGCGGCCAAGCCCGTGCTGCCTGAACTGAAGAAACTCGAAGTGTCTTTTCGCAAGATGAAGGCCGAGCACGCCAAGCTCCTGGAAGTGATGGCCCTGATAGAAAACGATCAGAATCCGCCGAAACTGATCAGCCTCAAAGACTACTTGGACAAGGAAGGCCCGTGAGTTATGAGTCAAAGGATACGATTACTGGTTGCTTGTGTTGCGCTGTGGTCGCTGTGGTCGCTGTGCGCCAACGTCCAGGCCTGGACGCCCAACGACAGTGATTTGGAGGCTGCGGTTAACGCCGGGGATTTCGGTGCCTATTTTGCCAACCTCTCGGCCTGGCTGACGCAGAAGGTGCCGGCTGACTCCCGCGGCATAACGGAGGCAGCCCTGAAGGCTCTCCTCAAGGATACTGTGCTGGCAAACACGCTGGGCCAACGGCAACTCCTTTCCAAACTCGGAGTGGCCAAGATGGGGGCTTTTGCGCTGGCCGAGCAAAGCAACCGGAGATTCCCAGCCTGGCTTTTGCGCAACACTCAAGCCATGGTGATGCTTGATCGCGCCACTTCCAACCTAGGCTTTCACTATTACGGCGAGGGGCGTTTCTTCATCCTGTTGGGGAAGAGTTTCGCCGACACGATGCTGGAGCTACAGAAGCAATAACAACTCTGGAGGCAAATACTTCCAACAACAAATGAAAACGAAAGGTATAACTCGTCATCCTGTTTTGATTCTGTCAACCCTGCCGTTTCTGTGTTCGATCTGGGTGGGTGCCGCGCCGCTCCCGGCCGAACAGACGGCCAAGCCGAACATCATCCTATGCATGACGGATGACCAGGGCTGGGGTGACGTGAGCTATAACGGGCTTAAACAGATACAGACACCAACGCTGGATGCCATGGCTGCTGCGGGCATTCGCTTCAACCGTTTCTACGCGCAACAGAGTTGTTCGCCGGCGCGGGCCAGTGTGATGACTGGTCGCCATCCGAACCGCATGGGAGTCTTCTGGCCGGGCATGCCCCTGCGCAAGCAGGAAGTTACCCTCGCCCAGGCTATGAAAGCGGGCGGCTATGTCACCGGACACTTTGGAAAATGGCACCTGAACGGGGTGGCGGGACCAGGCAAGGTGATACCGAATTCCGATCCGCTCTCGCCACTCAATGTCGGCTTCGACGAGTCGTTTTCGGTCTCGAACTACTTTGAGACAGACTGGACCTTTGGCCACAATGGGGTGCCAGAGAAGGTGACTGGCGACGGCTCGGACGCCATCGTCGCGCAGGCGCTAAAGTTCATAGGCCAAGCCGCAGAGAAGCAGCAGCCGTTTTTTGCCGTCGTCTGGTTTGGCAGTCCGCACGTGCCGCACAAACCGTTGCCCGCCGACCTCCAGGCCGCTGGGGGCTTGGGTTATTACGGGGAACTGGTGGGCATGGATCGTAGCCTGGGAACTCTCCGCAATGGCTTGCGCAAACTCGGCATCGCCGATAACACCCTGATCTGGTTCTGTAGTGACAACGGCGGCTGGCTCGACCCCGCCAAACCGGACGCGCATGGCACCAATGCCGGCCTGCGCGGACGCAAGGGTGATATGTGGGAAGGTGGCATCCGCGTGCCCTGTGTCATCGAGTGGCCCGCGAGAATCAAGCGCCCCGTCACCACCGAAATTCCTGCCGGGGTCATTGACATCTATCCGACACTCGTTGACCTTCTACAACTCAAGGTGCCTAATCAAGTGCAACCGCTCGACGGCATCAGCCTGGTGCCACTCATTGACGGGCGGATGAAGGAAAGGCCCCAGCCAATGGGCTTCTGGCAATACGCTGAAAGTCAGCCGACCTTCAACAGCGACTCCGGTCCTTCGGTTTGGAACGACAACCGTTACAAGCTCCACAAACTGGCCCATAACAAGTACGAGCTTTATGATCTGACGGTTGACTTATCCGAAAGAACGGACCTCGCCGCCCAGCACCCGGAGACTGTGAACCGGATGAAGGCTGAGTTGGAGAGCTGGCAACAGTCGGTAGTGCGGAGTAACCGCGGTGAGGATTACAAGGACAAGGCACCAGCGAAGCAGTGAAGGTGTGGATAGGTCGTAACCAAGCAAACACCGGGAGCGCAGGAAGCATCGGCCAGTATGTCGCAGTCAGTCTGGGGGTGGGGCTTATGACTGTGGGGTTGGCGTAGGGCGCGCAGGCGGACAAACGCAGGGAATGCGTTGCGCGGAAGCCGCCTCGTCCAAGGGATTCGAGTTTCGGATTTCGAGCTCCGAAATTCGGGTTGAGCCGTCAGCTCCAGAGTTGCTCCGGGTAAGCTCCCGCGCGGATCAAGTCGCGGATACTTTCCATGACCGTCGCCTTGTCCTTGGGATAGGTCACCCCGAACCATGACGCGGTGGTGGGCAACACCTTCACCCGCGCCTGCCCGGTGCGGATGAGTTCGTTGACGGATATGGGCAGGTAAAACTCCGCCGTGGGATGGCCGGCGTTCTTTTCTAGGAAACTAAGGAAGAGTGGTTCCAGTTGGCCGAAGAGCGAAGGCATGAAACCCCAGAAGTTCATCGAAACCGTCTCGTCACCACGGAGCATCCGAATGCTGCCATCCGGCGCGGTATTACGCAGCCCTTCGGGTCCGCGCTCGATTCTGGTCAGTTCATCGAGCGAGGTCAGGAAGCCGTCGGCATCGGTCACGCTGACGCCGCGGGCCACGGAACCATGGGCGGACAAAGTGCGGTCGAGTTGGAAGCCGACCATGGCATAGTGAGCCGACGGGGCCTTCGGCGGCGGGGTGCGAAGAAAAGCGGCGAGCACGCGGTAGGATTCCACGCCGTAGAAATCGTCGGCGTTAATCACGGCGAACGGCCCCTTGACCTGATCGGCCACACTCAGGACGGCCTGGGCGGTGCCCCAAGGTCTTTTCCGGTCGGTAGGAACGGTATAACCGGCCGGCAGCGCGTCCAGTTCCTGGCAGACATAGCGCACGTCGAACTGACGCTCGAAGCGCCGGCCCACCTTCTCGCGAAACAACGCTTCGAAGTTGCGGCGGATCACGAACACCACCGTGCCGAACCCGGTCCGGCGCGCGTCGAACACCGAGTAGTCCAGAACCGCCTCACCGCCCGGCCCTACCGGCTCCATCTGCTTCAAGCCGCCGAAGCGGCTGCCAGCGCCCGCCGCCAGCACCACGAGCGTGGGAGCTGCTGACGCGGGTAACTGACTAACAATCGAATCACTCATGCGGTCAGACTAACGAATCTCCAGCGGGCAGGCAATGCCAGGCGCACGCCGGCGGCGAGGTCAGGTGGTCGGGGTAAGGGCGGCGCGCCGCTCTTGGAAGCGCGCGGCACGCTGGTTGCCTTCCAGCACTTGTTCGCGGGTCAGGTAAAGGTTGATCAGTTCACAGGCCGCCTCGGAACCCTTGTAGCCTTGCGCCGCCGCGAGGTGATACCACTTATAGGCTTCGATCCTAGATTCGAGGTCGTTGCCGGCGCGCGGGGAACCGGCCCGATCGCACCGCTCGCCAAGGTTGTACTGGGCGGCGGCGTCGCCCAACTCGGCGGCCTTGTTAATCCACCGCGCCGCCTCCACGTCATCCACCGGCATGCCCTGACCGCGGGCGTACATCACGCCGAGGTTGAATTGGGCCAGGGTGTGGTTTTGATCCGCCGCCTTCCGGTACCACTGCGCCGCCTTCGGGAAATCCAGTGCCTCCCCAGTGGCGTTGCCATACTTGAGGCCCAGACCGAATTGCGCCTGGGCGTCACCTTGCTCGGCCAGTGCTTCCGTCCGCCGCAGCTCCGATGGGGGAGCCGGCGCGAACCATTGTCGGAACGATTTCTTTTGCATGGCACAGACCATCCGCTATTTCTCGCCGCAAACAAGAATTATGTCGCGGCCAGCGCAGAAAGTTGCGCGACTGAGGGGCGCTTCAACCGGGCCGCCGGCGCTCCGGGAGGCTCCGCTGCCCGGCTGGCCATTGAATTACCGCGTGACGAATCCGCCCCGCTTTGCCACGCTCCTGCCGTGCAACTCCAGTCTCGCAGCTTCTTCTCGTTCCTGGCCCTGGCCCTCGCCTTGGCCGGCGCACCTTCGGCCCCGGCGGCGGAGGACGCCATGACCCGCGCCCTGCGCTCGCTCACCGGTGCCACGCAGCCGACGGCGGGCGCGGCGGACGACGCCGATTCCTCCGGCACCGGCTTCATCGTCCGCACCAACGGCTACATCCTCTCCAACGCCCACGTCGTCGCGGGTGCCAAGAAGCTCCAGGTCGTCCTCCACGATGGCTCCGTCCACGACGCCAAGCTCATCGAGAGCGACACCTACAAAGACCTGGCCCTGCTCAAGATTGACGCCCCCGGCCTCGTCGCCGCGCCGCTGGGCGATTCCACCCGCGTGGAGGTCATGGACGCCGTGATGGCCGTCGGCTACCCGCTGGGCACGGCGCTGGGCAGCGGCGTCTCCGCCTACGAAGGCAAGGTCAACGCCGTGCGCGACGAGGAAAAGGTGCCCAAGTTCCAGATTGATGCCACCGTCAATTCCGGCAACAGCGGCGGCCCGCTCATCAACGACCGGGGCGAAGTCATTGGCGTCATCGT
>CAINDV010000890.1 GCA_903847485.1 uncultured Verrucomicrobiota bacterium | reverse complement strand
CGCCGACATTCTTGTCGGCGTGGCCCTGGTCGGCACGGACTGGCCGACAAGAATGTCGGCGCTCCGGTTTGGTTGCGGCTCCGCGGGAGCGTCGCCCTACCGACGCAGTGGTTGCGAGGAAGCCTCTCCATTCTTCACGCGCTACCACTCCGCCGGTGATTCCGTTCTGGCAAGGCCAGTTTCGGGTTTGTCATCTTGTTCCGTCTCCACCTTGGACGGTTCTTGAAAGAGACTCATGTTGTTTCACTCCTCGGCTTCGGCCGGATGGCTCCGGGTGGTGCGCCGGGGCTTTGAAATCTTAGATTTGCGATTGGAGATTCCAGAATCGGGTGCGGCCAAATCCTGGACGATGAACGGGGCGAACTCCGCGTGATAATGTGGCGGAATGCGCGCCTTGAACCGCGCCGCCTTGCCGCGGTAATTGCGCTCGATCACTTGGCCCACCTTGTGGAGCCGCGCGATGACCTCCGGCCGCTCGTGCGGCACGCTCAGTATCACAAACTCGCGGACTGGCCGGAGTTGCTTGCCCAACTCGCCCAGCAGTGCGGGCACGCCTTCGCCGGACTGCGCCGAGATCGCCACGCCGTGCGGCCAGCGCTCGGCGAAGCGTGCCAGAGCGCCGGGGTTTTCCAGCCGGTCAATCTTGTTGAACACCATGATCGTCGGCTTCTCCTCAGCGCCGAGTTCCTTGAGCACCGTGTCCACCGCCGCCACTTGCTCGTCGGCCTGCCGATGACTCACGTCCACGACATGCAGGAGCAAATCCGCTTCGACTACTTCCTCCAACGTGGCCTTGAACGCCTCGACTAAGCCGTGGGGCAACTTGCGAATGAAGCCGACCGTGTCGGAGAGCAGCACCTGCTGATTGGTCGGCAGGTCGAGCCGGCGGGTCGTCGGGTCGAGCGTGGCAAAAAGGATGTCTTGGGCGAGCACGCCGGCACCGGTCAGGGCGTTGAGCAGGGTGGATTTGCCAGCGTTGGTGTAGCCGACGATGGAGGCCAGCGGGAGGTTGTTGCGTTTGCGGGCCGTGCGCTGGAGGGAACGCTGCTGGCGCACCCCGTCGAGGTCGCGGGTGAGCTTCTGGATGCGCTCTTGCAGCTTGCGCCGGTCGGCTTCGAGCTGGCTTTCGCCCTCGCCGCCGCGCAGGCCGATGCCGCCTTTCTGCCGCGAAAGGTGCGTCCAAAAGCGCGTCAGGCGCGGCAGCAAGTGCCGGAGCTGGGCCAGCTCGACCTGGAGCTTGCCCTCGGCGGTTCGGGCGCGCTGGGCGAAGATTTCGAGAATCAGCGCGGTGCGGTCGAGAATGCGGCAGGAGAACAGTTTCTCCAAGTTGCGCGTCTGGGCCGGCGAAAGCTCATCGTCGAAGACCACGGTATCCACGTCGTTCTGGCGGGCAAACTCGGCGAACTCCTGCGCCTTGCCGCCGCCGATGTAGGTGCCGGCATTGGGGTGATCGAGCTTCTGCGTGCCTTCGCCGATGATGTGCCCGCCGGCGGTGGCGGCCAGTTGGGCTAGTTCATCGAGGGCATCGCGCGTTTCCGACGCGACGCGCCCCTGGAGTTCAACCCCGACCAGAAAAACCCGGTCGGGCCGCGTGTTGCGGGTCTCGATTAAGGATTTCAACATTAAGTGAGTGTGTCGGCGGGAACGCCCGCCGCCGCCAACGTATCAGAACCGTTGGCGCTGGAAAGCGGCGAATCAGGCCCGGCTCCGTGGGCGTTGCAAGACAGATTGCTTCGCAGTCGGCGACCGGCTCTTACTGACTTCCGCTTCAGCGGGAGGTTAATGAGAGGAACGCCGCGGCGTATGAAGTGATTCACGCGCTGGCCGGAATTGGGTCGTACAATCACCCGGAGAGAAAGCATTCCTGCGCCCTTGCTTGCGATCCCGTCGTTTTACAGGTTGACCGGCGGGGCGGGTTTTCGGAGATTGCGTGCCGGTTGATGCTGGCGTTGTTGCCGCATCGCTGAAGTAAGCCAATTATGAAAACCCTCTGGTTCAACACTCATCGCGAGTTGCGCGGCGGCCTGGTTCCGGTGATGGAACTGGCGCTGGGCGCGCTCCTGCTGATTTCGCAATCTGCCCCGGCCAGCACGCCGCGGGTTCTGGAACCTACACCCGGCGGGATTTCCCCGTTGCCGTTCATGTACGGCCACATCAATGGTCCCGGCGGCACGCAGATCGCCCCCTCGGCCGGCTTCGGCGGCGGCCCTTTCCAAGCCGTGGTGAGCACCAATGTCAGCGGCCCGTGGATACCAGTCGGGCCCCAATTCTTGACCAACTATTTCACCCTGAGCTTCACCAACGTCGCGCCGGTCTGCTTCTATCGGATCAAGGGATCGGACCCCGCCTATGACAGTGCCATCTCTTGCGCCAACTGCCATGGCTACGATGGCGTGGCCAATGTCTGGGCTTACGACACCTGGAAAAACACCGGACACGCCAAGGCGTTCGACAATCTGCCGGCCTTCGCCCAGACCAACGCCAGTTGCCTCCCGTGCCACAGCGTTGGCTTTGGTTACCCCAACGGCTATAAGGTCAATGGCAACCCGATCCTGCGCGGCGTGCAGTGCGAAAACTGCCACGGCCCCGGCGGCAACCACGCCAGCAACCGTTCCAATCCCGCCAAATACCCGGCGGTGGAACTTACTTCCAAACTCTGCGGCGGCTGCCATACGGACGTGTATCACCAGTGGGAAACGAGCGCCCACGGCAAATTGAACCCGGAGCTGGTCCTCCCCTTCACCACCGGCGACACCAACCGGATGAATACCTGCGGCGCCTGCCACGGCGGCTCCGTCCGCATGGCGATGCTCAAAGGTCATGCGCTGCCCAAGGGCACCGAGGGTGACATGGGCGTGGTCTGCGCGAACTGCCACGAACCCCACGGCGCTTCCACCAACACCGCCGCGCTGCGCAACCCGCTGTTCTCCACGAACGACTACACTTACTCCACCTCCGGTTCGTTCAGCACCCAGTATGTCGCCAGCGTCCAGATCTGCGCCCAGTGCCACAACAGTCGCGGGGCGACTTGGACCAGCACTTCCCGCCCGCCGCACCACTCACCGCAGTATAACATGTTGATCGGCACTGCCGGCCTGCTGGCCAGCGGCCTGAAACCGAATCAGCCGGCGGCGCACGCGCTGCTGATCACCAACCAATGTGTGGGCTGTCACATGCAAACAGCGCCCTACGTGAGCGACCCGTCGGCAGAGGTGACCGAGCACACCTTCAAGGTCACCTCTCTGGCGAGTTGCCTTAAGTGTCATCCCAACCCGGAAGGTTTGGTTCAGTTCACCACCGGTGCCGTCTCGAATCAGATCCAACAGGTGAAGACGGCGCTGGATTTTTGGGCGGTCACCAAGGCTCCACCGGCGCTGCAATCCAAGTACGGAACCCGGTCTTGGGAATACACAACGCCAGGCAGTCTGTCTCCGGGAGGCACGGGTCCTACCACCAGCGAGCAAGCACTAATCCCGGACACCATCAAGAAGGCCCGCTTCGACCTGTATCTGGTGCTATACGACGGCAGCTACGGCGTTCACAACGGCCCGTTTGCCACCACCCTGCTGGACACCGCCCAAAACTGGGTCTGGGCAGAGTTGATGAAGTGAGATGCCAGCGATGAAATACAGCCTCTGGCGGTTCGCGCCGCCTACAGTTGAGCCAACGGCAGTCGGCAACCGGTGCCGCGCGGACTTGGCGAAATCCGGGAAGCCGTAACCAGCCAGGCACCATTTTCTCGCCTCCTATCACCGGCTGGCCTAGCTGGCCGCAGATCAGCGCATGACAACAGTGATTCGAATCAACGCAATGACACCACCATCAGCAACCCCGGCAGGCTCCACGAGCACGACGCCAACAAGCGAGCGCGCCAGCGTTCGGACCATTCTCCTCCTACTGGTTGTCTTTGTCCTCGGACTCGGGGGCGGCGTATTCTTATATCGCCCCACCGGCAGACCCGTTGCCGGTGAGGGAGCGCGCGCACTGTCCGACGCCACCAGGGCAGTATTGAGCAATCTCAACTCGCCGGTGGAGTTGCGGTTCTATGCCTTGTTGGACCCGGCGAGCGCATCGGATTCCTTACCGGCTTTCGCCGGGCGTGTAGGTCAGTTACTGTCCGCCTACCAGCGCGAGGCCGGGGGCAAGATTACCGTCAGTCAGCAGACTTCCCCGTCGGATTCCGCCGCGAAGGCCGCCGCGCGGGACGGCCTGAAGGCGTTCAACTTGGACCAGGGCGAGGCTTGTTTCCTGGGCATCACGGTGGTCCAGAATGCGCAGAAGGAGTCGCTCGCCCAACTCTCGCCGGAGTGGGAAGCGGCCCTGGAGTCTGACCTCACTCGCGCCATTGTCCGTGTGCTCAGCGCCCGGCCGCCCGTCCCGGTGTCTGCAGAGACGGCGCAAAGCGAACTGGCCGCCACCGAGGCAGTGAAAAGCGCGATTCCTAACCTCCCTTCCGTGCCGCTGGAGGAGGGGACGCGCCGACTCCGCGAGACAGCGTTGAAGGATTTCCAGGCGGCCGTGAAGGAGATGGAGAGTCAGGTCAAGGAGGCAAAGCAGCGTCTTGACCAAGCCCAGAATGGAGGGTCCGAAGCTGAGCAACAAGCTGCCCGGCAGCACCTTCAGCAAGTCCAGACTGAGCAAACCAAAAAAGTCCAGCAAGTCGCCGGACAGGCCCAGGCTCAAATCGCCGCCTGGGAGCGACTGAAGGGGACCGCCACTCAGCCGGCAGCCGGCGACACCCCGCCTCCAGGCACCATCCCCAAGCGCTGAAGCTCGCTACCGCTGGCGTTCGGCGTGCGAATGACTCAGAGCGTGTATGAAAACGCCTGGCGTGGTAGGGCGAGGCTCCTGCCGAGCTGCCCGGTAGGCTCATTACCGCTGTCGGGTGCGCTACCATCTTGGGAT
>CAINDV010000889.1 GCA_903847485.1 uncultured Verrucomicrobiota bacterium | reverse complement strand
CAGGAGCGTCGCCCTACCAGAGCTGGAGTTTTCAAAGAGCATGAACCGCTTAACTAAACGGCAGTGCCCCTTCGGATGGGGAGAGGGTGCCCGTCAGGGCGGGTGAGGGGTCTTCGACAGACTCACCCAGTTTCCTCGGCTCAGGAGTTCTGAGGGTGTGTTGGTCAGCATCTTTCTGCCGTCTCTGACGGGACTGAACTCCGGTTCAGCCCCAAGCCCAGCGTTGAAACGTCGGGCTATTCGCTTTCGCCCCTCCGAGCTGAAACCGGCGTATGCAAAACCTGATTTGCACCCACTGAAAAGCGCGGACCAGTCCCGCGCACTCCCAAGCGCCGGAGGGCCGCCGCAGTCCAAAACGCTGACGCGCGCACAACCACCTTGGCCAGCAAGGCGACCGGCAACTTGTGGCTGCTCCGGTGGTCAAGTTCCTGACCTTGCGGCAGCACGGCGGTAGCAGAAAATAAGCGGCATAAAAATGACCGTCTGCCCGGCGGGGACAATCTTTGCCTCGTCCGGTGCGGGTCGCATCTTCAGCGGGATTCCCCATCCCCACCTCCTTGGCCGCTCGCGCCGGACATTTTTTCTCCTGCCGCCCCGTTACCCCCCAGGTTCCAAAGTCGCTTCGCGTTCTCCGGATGGAAATGCGAGCCGCATATACAGAGTTCCAAGACAACCAGTTGGCCCAACCCCGCCGCCGCCTGATGAATAGCCATCCCCGGCGGATAGTCCATGCGTACAGGTCGGTGAGTCGCACCGATAGACACGGTCAACGGATTTGAATTATGAAAACGCGGATGTTGCGGATGTGGACGGCCGGTGCCTTGGTGGCGGTGGTCCCGCTGCTGGGTGGCTGTGAACAAAAGGCGGTCAGCGAGACGGTGGAGGCGCGCACTAACGGAGTCACCCCCGCCGATCCGCTCGCGCTGGCGCTGGAGCAACCCGCGCCCGCCACGACGAACCCACCGCCCCTGGCCGAACCGGGCACCAACCGCCCCGTCGTGGCCGATCACGCCGCGGCCGAAAGCAAGCCGCTGCCGCCCGGCTTGGCGGTGTCGCCCTCGCTCGGCCACGTCGTGAAGATGGCCAACGCGGGCGTGGAACCCGGCGTGATGCTGTCGTTCATCACGAATTCTGCCGGCACGTTCAACCTCGGCGCTGAACAGATCATTTTCCTCAAAGATCTGGGCCTCCAGGGCGAAGTCGTCACCACGATGATCCTGCACGACCAGGCCATTTCGTCCGGGCAGTTCCAGGTCACGGCCTCGACGGTTCCCACGCCTTCAGCCGCACCCACGCCGGAAGTCGGCCCGACTGCTCCTGCGGCGAACACCACCAGCGTCTGGCAGAACGGCCAGCCGACGAATGCGAATCCCTACGCGCCGACCTATGCGGAGCAACCGGCCGCGCCGACACCGCCGGTCGGCGAAGTCGCCCAACTCGCGCCCCAGCCGCAAGTGCCGGCGACCACGGCTTCCTTCCAGGAATCGCTTTCGCCTTACGGCAACTGGGTAACCGTAGAAGGCTACGGCACTTGCTGGCAGCCGACGGTCACCGTCATCAACACCGCCTGGCGGCCTTACTGCGACGGCGGCCGGTGGCTCTACACGGATTGCGGCTGGTATTGGCAGTCGGATTACGCCTGGGGCGGAGTGGCCTTCCATTATGGCCGCTGGTTCTACGCGCCGCGCCACGGCTGGTGCTGGTGGCCGAACACCGTCTGGGGTCCGTCGTGGGTCACTTGGCGCTCGGCGTCGGCCTATTGCGGGTGGGCGCCGCTGCCGCCGTATTCGTATTACAACGCCGGGGTTGGCTTCACCTACTACGGCAATAACGTCAGCGTGGGCTTCGGCTTCGGCCTCGGGGCGGGCTGCTACACGTTCGTGCCTTGGAACGGCTTCTGCCAATCCCGGCCATGGGCCTATGCGGTGCCGCATCACCGCGTCGGGCCGATTTATCACGAATCCACGGTCGTCAACCATGTCGCAGTCGGCCCCAACCGCGCGATGATCAACCACGGCATCGAAGTCAACCAAGTCACGGCGCGTGCCGGTCGCGAGGTACCGCGCGGGACGGTTCATGAAGTCCAGGGCGGCCACGGTGCCATCCAACCCGACCGCGTCGAGCGCCAAGGCAACCAGCACATCGTCTATCGCGCCGCTCCGTCCGCAGGCAGGGAGATGAACGGCGCTCCGCACGGCGCGGAATCACCGGCTTCCCGGCCCGCGTCCACCACGGCGCGCCCCGGCGGTTCAAACAACGGTCGCCCGGTTATGACTACTCGCGGGAATGAGGGATCCAGAGAATTCGCGCGTCCGAACCGAACTGCGCCCGAAACGCCCGTCGCCCGCCGCACCGAGATGCCACAGCCTGTCACCCCGACGCCCATGACCAGGCCGACCCCGCCCGTCTCGCCGTTCACTCCGACCAGAACGCCACAGACGGCGGCTACTCCCGCAACTCCAGCGACGTCAGCGCCACGGCCCAGTCGCGCCGAGCAGCCGGGAAATTCCACCCGCCCAGTGGGAAACGGACGGTCGAATCCTTGGCGTTCGCAACCGGGTGCCGCCAACAACCCCGCCCCCGCAACCGCCACTCCCAGCGCGGGAAACAACTTCCCGCCAGCCACCCGGCCGACCCCGCCCGTCTCGCCGTTCACTCCGACCATAACGCCACAGACTGCAGCTACTCCCGCAACTCCAGCGACGCCAGCACCACGGCCCAGTCGCGCCGAGCAGCCGGAAAATTCCGCCCGCCCGGTGGGGAACGGACGGTCGAATCCCTGGCGTTCGCAACCGGGTGTTGCCAACAACCCCGCCCCCGCAACCGCCGCTCCCAGTGCGGGAAACAACTCCCCGCCAGCCACCCGGACGACATCGCCGCCGGCTTGGAATCTCCCCCCACGCACGCCGACTTATTCACGGCCAGTCGCGCCGCAGTATTCAGTCCCGACCGCGCCGCGGCCCAGCCCCAGCATCTCCATGCCGCAACCGCCCCAGCGTCCCACCTACACGCCACCGACCGTCGTCAACCGCGCCCCGGTGCCAGCTTCCCCGCCGACCTATTCCGCGCCGGCACGCACTTATTCCGCACCACCGACCGTCGCGTCCTCGCCGGTGCCCGCCCCAGCCTTTACGCCCCGATCCAGCGGGCCTGCGTCGTCGAGGAACAACTCGCCCGGCGGACGCTCGGGACGGAACGTGAATGAGCGTTGAGAGGCACGGTTCACAAGACCTTGCTTGGCTCAACGATCACGCAACCAGCATCAAGGATTTCATCATCGGTTATGGGCCGTCCAGCGCGGCGGCAGTCGTGGGAGTTTTTCTCGGCGCTCGTCGGATTTGACGCAGCCGCGCCTTCACCGCTCCAGCTTGTAGAAGTCGAGCACTTCGCCGAGTTCCTGCTGGATCCATTCCTTGCTCAAGCCAAATTCCTCCAGCGTGTATTCGTGTTTGCTCTGGAACTCGCGCTGCCGCTGCGTCGCGGCGTCGAGCCGGGCGCGAAAGGCGTCGCTCAACGGCCAGCCGAAATGAGCGTAGAGTCTCTCGATCGTGGCGCGCGGATTTTTCACCAGTTCCCGGTAATCAATGCAGTAATAGCGGGCGGGATCAATCTGCGTGCGAAACCGGAAGAGGTGGCGGTACCACTCGGTCGCCAGGCCGGCGTAGGCTTTGGCCACCGGGCCGTTTCGCGCGATGTCCGGCGAATGGGCCTGCCACACCGGCACGAATAAGCTGACGTGTGACGCCACCGACCGATATGGATGCCGGACGATGGTGATGAACCGCGCATCGGGAAACTCGTCCTTGAGCGACTCCACGGTGCCGGACGATTGCGTCGCCTTGGATAGGAGCGTTTTGTCCGGCGCGTTGCTGTAAAGATGGCGCCGGAGGCAACTCCGGTAGTAACGCATCAGCCGGCGGCGGTCTTCCGGCGGCAGCGCGTCGGGAAAGCCTGCTTCCCAAAGCTCGCGGATAAAGGGGAAAAGCATGTAAATCGCCTCGGACTCGAAGGCGTAAAGGAAAAGAGCGTCGTCCTCCTCGGGCTGGTTGAGGCGCATCGTATGCAGGTCATCCCAGCCGCCGAACCACTTCTTCTCGCACCAACCCACCAACCACGCCACCGGATGCCCAACCGCGCCGTCCAGCCAGGCCAGCGCATCAATGGCGCGCTGGAAGCAGACGGCCGGGAAGATCGTTTGATACATCTTGAGGTGGGCGAAGCGGCCTTCGTCGAGGCTGAGAAGGTTTTGGACGAGCGTGGTGCCACTGCGGGGCGGGGCGATGATGAACACTGGTTGCTTCAGCGGTTGGCACTTGAATCTGGGGAAGAAGACATGATCCAGCGCCCGGCCTGCGGCGACCACGCCGAGAAACAGCAGGAACAAAACGCTGAAGCCAAGGACGTACGCCCAGCGCCGCAGACTGAAGGGCTGGTAGAACAGCGCGAGGCGCTCCGCTTTGAGAAACAATCGCCAGTTGAAAAACATGCTTTCTGCTTTCCGCTTTCGCTCCTGACCGGGGCGCGCGGAGTAAACGGGAAACCGCCGTCGGCGTCCAGCGTTTCCGCAGGCATGACGCGGAAAACCCCCGCTGACAGGCAAGTGCTAATTCATCTGGATCGGCCATCCCAAAGGCCGGGAGCGATTGGGTGCAAAATGACGGAACTTTCGCAGCCTCTCGCCTTACCCGTAACCATTCGGTCGAACCAGCCCCTCACCCTGTCCCCGTCGGACGGGGAGGGAAGGTCTCCGCATTGGCCGGCGCAAAGTCACTGTTTAGCCCCGTCGCTGATCCCAGCCTGGCCACGTTTATAAGGCCGCCCTGAATCTTTCAAGCAATTCTCATTTTGGCTCTGTCACCCTGCGCGGGGGTGACAGAGCCAAAATGAGACCACCCCGAATTTTTTGCGCGCGTTGCGCCCATGAACCTGCTAGGGCTGATTGCGGTTCCAGCGCTCGGCGCAGCGTGACCGTGATGTTCTGTGGTGCGCTCGCCAGAGTGGCCCGCAAATGAGATTGGTT
>CAINDV010000888.1 GCA_903847485.1 uncultured Verrucomicrobiota bacterium | reverse complement strand
CGCCGACATTTTTGTCGGCGTGGTCCTGGCCGGCACGGACTGGCCGACAAAAAAGTCGGCGCTCCACATGGGTGGCGGCTCCGCGGGAGCGTCGCGCTACCGTTCGTCGCCGGAGTTTTGAAAGAGCCTCTGACGAATGAATGACGAAGACCGAAACCCGCTGCATCCTTGAAGCGGAAAGGAATGTCTGCGCTCGAAGGCAAAATGAGAGCGGCGGCTGTGGCCAAGCTTGCTTTGCTCTCGTGGCGGCCTTGCTCTACTCTGCCGCCCGCATGAAGCATGTCATTGAAGAAGCGTCCGCGCCGCCGTCCGCCGCCTCCGGCGTTACCGGCACGGACCACGCCGTCCACAAATTCAACCTGCCCAACGGCTTGCGCCTGCTGGTGAAGGAGGATCACCGGTTGCCGTTCGTGGAGTTCCGCGCCGCTTTGCGCGGCGGCGCGCTCGCCGAAACGCCCGCCTTGAGCGGCCTCACGCAACTGCTCGCCAAGCTGCTCGTCAAAGGCACCCCGACGCGCACCGCCGAACAGATCGCCATTGAGATCGAGTCCGTCGGCGGCAGTCTCGACGCCTTTGGCGGTAACAATAGCTTTGGCGTCAGTGCCGAGGTCATGCGCGAGGATTTCGCGCTCGGCCTCGAACTCGTCGCCGAGGTGCTCCGGCGCCCGGCTTTTCCCGCGGACGCCGTCGAGCGGGAGCGGGAGGTGCAGTTGGCCGGCATTCGTGCCCAGCGTGATGACTTGCTGCGCAGTGCCGTGCTGCTTATGCGGCGCTCGCTCTTCGGCGGCACCGGTTACGGACTCGACAGTCTCGGCACAGAGGAAAGCGTCACCCGCCTGACGGTGGACGATCTCCGCGCCTTCCACGCCCGGCTGGCGGTGCCGAACAATTGCGTCTTCGCCATCTACGGCGATGTGGAGGTGGAAGCGGTGCGCGCGGCGGTGGAGCAGGCGTTTGGCGATTGGCCGCCGAATGGCGGTATCGAGGGCATGGCTAAGTCCGAAGTGCGAAGTGCGAAGTCCGAAGCCGACGGGGGCCGCACCACGGAGACGCGCGATAAGAAGCAGGCGGTGGTGGTCATGGGTTTCCCCGGCACGACACTGCACGCGCCGGATAGGTTCGCGCTGGAGTTGATCCAAGAGACATGCAGTGACCTTGGCTCGCGACTATTCATGCGCATCCGCGACCGGCTGGGGCTGGCTTATTACACCGGCGCGATGAACTTCATGGGCCTGGTGCCGGGCTTCTTCGCCTTCTATGCCGGGACGGAGCCGGAGAAGGTGGCGCTCGTGGAAGCCGAGATGCTCAAGGAGGCGGAGTTACTGCGCGCCGAGGGGCTGAGCGCGGAGGAGTTGAAGCGCTCCAAGGCCAAGGTGATCGGGCAAAAGAAGATCGCGCGGCAGGAGTTAGGCGGGCAGGCGATGACGAACGTCCTCGACGAACTCTATGGCTTGGGCTACGCGAACAGTGACGCGGAAGACGCTAAGTTCGACGCCGTGACACTTGACGAAGTGAAAGTCGCCGCGCAGAAATACCTGCGACCCGAGGCGGTGGTGACGGCGGTGGTGGGGCCGGAGACCAAGGCTGGAATTGCGGCTTGAGTTGCGGCGCGATCTTCTTACAGAAGAGGCATGAGAACGAAGACAGCAACCATGAATATCCCGGCCAGTGCCGCCGCCAAGTATGCGGCGTCCGTGGACCAGTGCATCGCCGAGGTGGACCGGATCGTCCGTCGGATACGCCGTAAGGACACCGAGATCGGGAAGTCGCAGAAGCGGACCCGCGCGATGTTGACGGAACTGGCAGCCCGGAGGTGAGCTATGTGGAAACAGCTTCTCACTCTGGCCCGGCAACTCTTGAACCTCGCTCAGGACACGGAGCGGAACAAGACTCGCATCCAGGAACTACAAGACGATGTCGAGCGGCTCACTAGTACAACGTTTCTGCAAAACATTTACAGATCAGGCGATCAGAAGATCGAACTCTTCCACCGGTGGACGACCGGCGCCGCGTTGATTGCCGCAATCCCCAGCAGGATGCGTTCTTTGAGTTCCGCTTTGGAAAGCCACCCGGATAGGGCGCAGGAAAGTGCGGGCCAGCTTGCCACAGCGCGTCTCCACCAAGTTCAACCAGGAGCCATGTTTGGGGGGCTGCACATACTTGAATCGGTTGGGCCGCGTCGCCAGATAGGCGCAAGTTTCTTGGGAAATGTG
>CAINDV010000887.1 GCA_903847485.1 uncultured Verrucomicrobiota bacterium | reverse complement strand
CCCACTCGCCATCCAGCTGTTTATCTTTTTGGCGGCGCGGGAAGTTCTTCTTCTCTCTGTTGTCAACAATCGAGGGTACGGTGAGTAGCCTGATCTTGGGAAAGTTCGCGGAGGCGATTTCCACATCGCCGTTTTCAAGAGCCCTAAGGGGCTCCTGCATATTGCTCTGACCGCCCATCACCCAGACATCACCCACGAGGATGTTGTCGAGCGTAAGGGTCGTATCCTTTCCCTTGATCGTCATCTGCAACGGTTCTGCCGTCGCCGGCATCGCTGGGAAAATGACCTTCCACGACCGGTCTGCGCCAGCCTTTGTGGTCTGGGTCTTTCCAGCAAATGATACAGTCACATCTTCGCCTGCAACCGCCCAACCCCAGATGGTGATGGGCTTCCCGCGCTGAAGCACCATATTGGATTGAAACAGGTTATGCAGACTGAGTCCTTCGGCAATCGCAGGAACACCTGGTAGATTCTTTCCGGGCTCCTGCTGCGCCGTAGCTGACGATAATGTCAGCACCGCTGACAGCAATATTGTGAACTTCTTCATACGTGTTGTTGTGTTGATGAGAAATTGCTTTCTTCGGGAGCAATTCTGAAAATACTTCACTTTTGCTTTCCAAAAGATAGACTGCTGCCTTCCTTCTTGTAGCCCCATTTGTCCAGATAGTACTTGCTCGGGTGGAAATCATCGCCAATCTCTTTCAGCCCGGCTTTTAGCTGCGTATCAAGCTGCTTTTGGAGTTCGGCATGCTCCGGCTTGTTTACCAGATTGTTCATCTGCCATGGATCGGTCTGATTGTCATACATCAACCATGGACCATCGAGTCTGAGCACGTAAGTGTGGCGGCTGGTGCGGATGGCGCGGTATTCCTTCAGGCGTTGTATATCAATGTTAGGCCAGACGTTCATAATCAGTGCCGCGCGGTCGTGTTCCGGGGCGCCGGGTTTGATCGCTGCCGAAAGATCCTCGCCTTCCATGGTTGCGGGGGGGTTGATTTCCGAGAGGCCCAGCAGAGTCGGCAGTATGTCGGGCGTGTTGATCGGCATTTTCACGCTCTTGGGCGACTTTCCGTGAACGGCAGGATAGCGGAGCAGGAAGGGCACGCGGATGGATTCATCCCAGGGATACTGCTTGAGTTTTGGCCTTACGTCATGGGTGCCCGTCATATCGCCGTGGTCTGATGTGAACACCAGTATGGTATTGTCCGCAATTCCGGCTTCCCGCAGGGTCTGGACTACCTCGCCCACGCATCGATCGAGTGCCGAGCAATGGCCATAATAGCCGGGCAGCTCTTTTAGAACAGCTTCCCTCATGTTTTCCGAAACATTTGGTGGCAGTTTCAGTTTTTCCACGGGATACATGTTTACAAACTCTTCCGGTGCGGTGTGGTGGGGAAAATGCGGTGTTCCGTATGAAACGGCCAGGAGAAACGGTTTGTCACCCTTGGCATGGTCGCGGATATATTGGTTTGCATCGGTGGTTTGGGCGAATGCGTCGTAACCTTCCCAGTACTTCATTTCCGGCGAATTACCCGAGTAATAGTGAGATTTCAGGTAATTGTGATCGCACTCGGCAGCTTTCCAGTAGTCAAATCCCTGGCGTCGTTCGGGTGGAATATAGGCGGTGCGTCCGCCATAGCCGTTCAAATGCCATTTGCCGATATATGCGGTTTCGTAGCCGGCGGTTTTGAATATCTCGGCCATGCACAGTTCCTTGTCGGCAAGGGGAATGTCGCATGTGATCATGCCCGTTGTGGTGGGGAAGCGGCCGGTCAGGAGTGAGGCGCGGTAGGGAGTGCAGAGCGGGCACACCGAGACTGCTGTCTCGAAGTTGATGCTCTCCTTTGCCAGTTTATCGAGGTAGGGTGTTTTGACATTGGGGTCGCCTGCATAGCCGGTGGCTGATGCACGCCACTGATCGGCCAGGAGAAATACCACGTTGGGCCGTCGCGATGTGTCTTCCTCCGCGCGTCCCACGCCTGCATTACCCAATTTCACAGGCCGGCCATCCGGGAAGTATGTTGCGATGATTTCCTGCACGACATTGGTGATGCGCGCGGCGGTCTTCTCGTCATATTCGTTCCACTGTCGCGCGTGGCCGCGCTCGGTGGTATAGCCATTGGTGCTGGGCATCCTATTCCACAATTTCAGCGCAAAATCGCGAAAGGCCTTGTTATCGGGCGGCACCAGCGCCGCATAGTGCGTCAAGGTGTCGTAGATCTTTGGGGAAGGCGGGAGCTTCGCGGCTGCCACAACCTTCTTGAGTGCCGTGGCATCCCTGGGGGGCGTGCCCCAGAAATGGAGCAGAGGCGTCAGGTCAACGCCTGCTGACTGCGACAGGCGCAGATTGAGCACATCTATGTCCGTTTCGTGCCGTGAGACCGTCTTGCCCTGTTCTTCGTCCGCCACCCACGAGTGCCAGTAGTCGCCCAGCACGTTCCAGCCGAACAGCCGGGCAGTATCCACATACTTTGCGTGCCCTTTGTGTTGGTAGGCCTTTTCTTCCCTTTCCATCGGCTTTTTGTCGATGAAGTTGAAGCCGGTCATCCACTCGATCGCGGTGCTGTCCAGCGTCCGATACTTGCTCTTCCCGCGGGAGTCTGCAAAGGCCTCGTCAAGACTGTACCCGAACTGCCGGTTACAGACCGCGACATGGAGGAGGTTGACCGTTGATTCTGCTTCTTCGGCGAACTTGACGAAAAAGTAGCCATGGCCTGCTTCGTGGAAGACATGGCTGGGCACACAGTGGGGCCCGCGCACGAGATAGTGGTTCGTGTAACTGTCGTAGTCCTTCTTCGGGTCATAGCCGTCATTGAGCGTTGGATAGCCGGGCGCGTACGCCACGGTGCGGATCAGCAAGTCAACCTGGCAGTACATTGTTTCCTTGCCCCATGTGTGCGGCAATCCCATCAGGTCGTTCATCGCGTCCATGGCCAGGTCCCAGTTTTTCATCAGGGTTGCCGGGTCATCGAGTGTGCGGATCCAACCTGAAGGGACCTGCATCATGAACTTCTCGGTCTGGAAATCCGCCCATGGAGCCTTGCAATTGCGCTCGACCGACTTCCATTCCTCAAGGGATGTCTGATGGAAGGGCTTGGCGGAGAAGTACGGCGAACGCACCGCGTTCCTGATAGCAACGTCAATGATGCCGGCTGCGTTGGCCCGCAACGGAACTTCAATGTAGATGCCGCCCCCCAGCGGGCTGGCGACGTTCACGTTCGTACTGTCAATGGGGTAGACCAGCGAAGAGCGATCCAAACGCACAACTTTCGGCTTCTTGGCAAAGTCCCATGAGTGCGTCCCCACGCGGATCGTGTACCCTTTGCCGACGATTGATGGCGGCACAGTGACCGTGGCGATGCTCCCGGGTGCCAGGTAGGCGCCCGTCGGTCTTCGCGCGGGTATATCCTCTTGCATAACTACGTGCGTGAACGGCTTTGGACAACTTGCATTGATCTTGACCATATAGGTCGCAGTTGAGTTGGTGGGCGGTTCGACTGCGCCGGGGAAGTAGGCGGAACTGCCGAATTTGAAGCCGTTCAGGAGAGCGGCATGGCGCGCGACATTATCCGCTGTGTAAACACGGTCCATAATGGCCTGCATCACGGTGAAGATTGTCCAGTGAATGTCGGTGGCGGGCGGCACCAGCGTGCGATTCACCTTCGTGCGAATGAACCCCTTGTGGGCAACCCAGAGCGGCCCGTTCACCTTGTCGTAGGCCGCCACGAGATCACAGGCCGCCTTGATAATCGCGGCATTGCTGCCGAAGATGTCGCGGTGCGTGTCAATGATGCGCTTGTGCGCCTCGATCTGTGTCGCATCCAGTATTTTCTTTCCCACGATATGATCGGTGAGGGAGGAGAGGGTAGCCCTCAACTCGGTCTGTGGTTCCGGCGTGGCGACAGGGGGAGGGGCTCCCGCTGCCGTGCAGACTGCGATTGCGATGGCTGCCAGCAGACATACTGCACCATTCATTGGTTTCTTGTTCATTGCTTTGTTTCCTGTATCTTAAAGACGTAATTCGTGGATTGCTAAGAATTTGCTTTTGTGCTGAAGGCCGTTGCAAGAGCCGGTGGCCGGACCGGAGGGGGGAAAGGGGTTGATTCAGACACCCT
>CAINDV010000886.1 GCA_903847485.1 uncultured Verrucomicrobiota bacterium | reverse complement strand
ATCTCCGGCGTATGGCGGGCGAGGCTTTCGCACGGATTGATGCCCCGCACCGAAAAGGCGGGCGATTCCTTGCCGCTGGTCTTCCCGTCGAGAACATCATAGACGGCATACAACACACCACGCGCCGTTCCCGCCACCACACGAATAATGTCGTTTGTGGTTGTGGTGAATTCGTAAGCATCGCCGCCCTCACCCGTGATGCGGGCCTCGATCTTCTTTCCAGCGGCGAGCTGTCGCGAAAATTCCAGGACGCTGGAGTCAGCGGTCGTAACGGCTCTCGAAGGTGCCGTTTCAGCAGCCGCCAGCGAAGCCGCGGCGCAGACAAGCAGACCCATCAGTGTAAGCAACTTTTTCATGATTGTTTAATACTGTTCAGAGACATTCACGGTGCGGAAAGATTCGCCATGGTTTCCCGTGCAGGATCGTGAATGGCCGAAATCGCGGGGTGAGTGATACTTCCTGTCATAATGCTTCATTTTTTTGGTTCCTAGTTGTCTGGCCTGTCATCCCCGGCGCTATAGGCCAGAACCAGTTCCTCAAGTCATCGCTCCACGCGAGCCCAAGGCTGCAATTGGCCGTAAAGCCACCTGACTGTTCGGGAAATGCCGACGCATGGAAGAACATCAGGGCCTTGCCGACGACCGGGTTGCGCCGGAGATCGAGCACAAAGCCGGCGGTCAGACGGCCGTTCCGCGCCCAAGGCCAGTCTCGCTGGCCGAGGGTCAGCACGCCCTCGTCGCGCCAGATGGCCAGATCCTTTGAGCGCTTGATGCCGATACCGTTCTTCGGGGAGTGAAACAGCACGTATTCCTCCCCGTCTCGGATGACGCAGGTGTTTTCGCCGGCTGGGAAACTGCCCGCAAAGGTCCAGGTCTTCAAATCGCGCGACCAAGCGCGGCTGGCACCGTTCTGTTTGAAGAAACACCACCACTTGCCCGGTTCATCGCGATCTTCGATGAGGAAGGGATCAATCATTCGCCCCATCTCCGCTACTGGCACGTCGGGGCCTTTGACTCGCAGCAATTCCGGCGCGCTCCATTCGACCAGATCCCGGCTGCGCATGATGAACACCCGCGCCGATGCGTCGCCGAACTGCACCGGGCCGTCCTTACGGAAACCTGGGGTCGGATAGGTCTGCAGGCACAGCACCCACTCATCGCCGAAACGAATCACGTTTCCCGGACTGGAATAGTTCAGCGTCTGGTCCCTGGGGGTCAGCAGGCGCGGTTCGGTCCAGTGTGCCAGATCGCGGCTCGTGCTAACGGCCGTAACCCAATAGATTCTTCCGTCTGCGTCGGGCGGCGGGTTATAGGTGTAAAAAAAGTGGAACTCGCCGTTGTGATAAATGGCCGTCGGATCACGGTAGGCATGCATGTCGTCGCCGCGCAGCAGCACCGGCGAAGTGAGCGCGGTCAGGTCCACCCGGTGATGCGCAGTGGAGAGCAGCTTCGCGTTTTGACCGTCGGCGGCAATCGCCGGCCATGTCAGGGTGAGGGTCAGCAACGCAAACGAGGCACAGGTCGATCTGAGGAGTCGGCTCTTGACGGCGATTCTGGCAGGCGCGTTGATCTCATTCCCACCTTGGCGGAGGTGTTCAGATTGGAGCAGGTCAGGCCGGTGCTGGGCGATACATGCAGTCATAAGGATTTCTCTTCTCTTGAGCCGGCCCTTTTCTCTGCTAAGACTGGAGCTGTGAAAGGCGTCAAGTGGACGCCAAAATGCGAAATCAGCGGATACGCCCGCGAATCCTCAATCACGAGTCGGACCTTCCGGGCGGTGACAGCATCCCGTCGGTCGAGCTTTTGATACCCGATGGTTGTCCCTTCGGAAAACAGCCGCCAACTTGCACCGTTCCAGTATTCAACGCGATATTTCTTCACTCGCTGGCCCATGAACACCGGCTCGCGCAAAGCAATCAGGTTGAAGTTGACCGGCTTTTGCAAATCCACTTCTAATAGCCCCGCCAAATCGCCAGCATCAGCCGCCCAATAAGTATTCGGATTGCCATCAACCCCCTTACTGGCTTCATAGCCATCGCAGGCCTGCCAAGTATTGGTGGCAGTGATGGATTTGCCCCGGGCAAAATCGGTTTTGAACGTGGCGTCGAGCATCTGCTTCAAAGCAACCGCACCGGCGACGTCCTCATCGGGGAAGAGACCGCGACGATCCGGAGCAAAGCCATACATCATGCTGCAGCCCCGGCCGACCGAATTGAAAAATGTTTGCAGCCACCAGTTTGTGTCACGACTGCCGCTGGGATTCCAAAACCAACCGCGGCGCACGGAAGCGTCACCCAAGTGTGGCGAGTAGCGCAGTGCGGGGAACGCCTTGTAAATCGGGTGCGCGCCGACTTTTTCAGCCGGCGGCTGCTGGCCGCCGGTGTAGGCCACGGGAAGTTGGCCCGGATGGGTGGACGGTGCGCGCTGCGGAACCTCGGCGAGGTTCCAACACGTTTCGGAACTGGCACCGGTTTCGTTGCCCATGCCGCCGACGTCCGGCCCCCCCATCTCGACCGTGCAGGCGGGATTACGCCGGTAAATAGTTTCGTAAACCCGCAACCAGTCGAAGGGCATGTGACTGTTCTGCATGCCGGCGAGATCCAACCAGAATGCATCGATCTTGCCATAGCGATCAAACAGTTCGTTGACCTGGTTGACGTAGTAATTGTTGTAATTCGTAGTGCCATAGCGCGCGTCGTGGCGATCCCAGGGCGAGAGATAAATCCCGACGCTCAGATCATACTTCCGGCAGGCTTTAACGAATTCGCCCACTACATCGCCTTTGCCATCACGCCACTTGCTGTTCTTCACGGAGTGTTCCGTGAACGCGCTCGGCCAGAGGCAAAAGCCGTCGTGATGTTTCGCGGTCATGGTCAGGCGCGAGAAACCGTTCTGCTTCCCGACGCGTGCCCACTGTTCGCAATCCAAGGCGGTCGGATTGAAAACATCCGGGCTTTCCTTGCGGTCGCCCCAGCCTTTGCCCGTGAATGTGTTCGGCCCGAAGTGAACAAAAATTTGCACCTCCTGCTGATGCCAGGCGTATTGGGCTGGTGTCGGAAGTGGAGGGATCGGTTGCGGTGCATTCGCTCCGGTGTAGATGGACGGCACCGAAGTCCACTTCGGCAGGCTGCTGCAGGAACAGACCAGCAAACAGGAAAGAAGGGAAATCAGGCTTTTGCTTTTCATTTGGATTCTGTGCCGTTTCGCTGGCTTGCACTTATGCAAATCTGGAGATTTCTCTTTCCCAAGGTCTTGCGCTTGCCCCGGACCGGATTCAGCTTGTTTTCTAGATCGAACATCAATTTGGCGCCAATCTTCACGGCGTTGGTTTGGTGCCGGGCAGTTCAAACTCCAGGCTGGCCAGGATGAATGGTCCGATCGCCTTCGGATCATTATTGCGAACTCTCCCACCATCCCCACGGACATAATACTCATAGGTCCCGTCCCGATACGGTTTGCCTCCCAGTCCCGCGCCCTGACAGCATTGGAGGATGTTGACAAGAGCGTTTGCGTCTGGCGAAATCATCTCTCTGAGAATTCCCTCGTATCCTTTGTGCGCAATCCGCAGGTATTTCTCATCTGCATAGCCCTTCCGCACCGCTTTGGCCAGGGCATAGACAAACATCGAAGAAGCGGTGGACTCGAGAAAATTTCCCTCACTCATGCCCTGATCCAGGACTTGGTACCACAGACCGGTCGCGGGGTCCTGAACCTTCGACACCGCGGCCAACAGGCGATTCAGGATGGCGATGAGGTCCTGGCGTTTCGGATGGTCAGGGGGAAGGTAGTCCAGCACGTCAACGACCGCCATAGCATACCAGCCCACACCTCGTCCCCAGAAGTTTCGCGATTGGCCGGTTTTCGGATCCGCCCATCGCTCCTGCCGGCTTTTGTCCCAGCCATGATAGAGCAGCCCGGTTTTGGGATCGTGGGCGTGTTGTTCCATCAGGATAATCTGGTTGGCCGCATCCTCAAACAAGGCCGGCTCGTCGAATTCCTTTGCATATTGGGCCAAGAATGGCGAGCCCATATATAGGCCGTCCAACCACATTTGATGCGGATAGACTTTCTTATGCCAATACCCCCCTTCGCTGGTTCGTGGGTGGTGCTTCATTTGCTGGCGCAGGGTCAGGATCGCGGTTTTGTATTTCTGCTTTTTCGTAACACTGTAGAGACTCATCAAGGCGCTGCCCGACTTGATCTGGTCAATGTTATAAGCTAGGATATCATAGTTGCTGATCCTGCCTTCGCCATCGATCATCCGATCATAGTAACCTTCGATGTAGTCGAATATTTTTGGGTCTTTGTTACTTTCCCATGCCTCCCACAGGGCCTTCATCACCAGACCGTAGGTATAACCCCACGTCGGTTTTGTGTTAAAATCGATGCTCCAATAGTCGCCATTGCGCTGCATGACAGTATGCGCCATTCTTTCAGACCAGCGAGTGGCCGGAACCGTTGCTGTATTTGTTAGCGAGACGCGAGCCACCGCGCTTTCGGCGGCCGGTAATGCGGTCATGCCGAGGTGAATCATAGCCAACCATGCGACTAATTTCATAAACGCTCCGTCATGGTTTGGGCAGCTTTCATTTGGCGGGCTGCGCCTCGGTCGACGCAGCCGGCGTCACGGACTTCGGGGGCGCGACAGCTCGTCCGGCATCCTCGCTGGATGGATGGCCGAAGACCTGGAACTCGGAGAAGCCCGCCGGTCGGCTGTCTTTGGATCCAGTAATGGTGATGCGGACGTAGCGAATGCCACGGGCGGACACCGGATGTTCGGTCTGCTTGGCGATGTCGAGGTGATCCGTGCGATCGACCAGCGGAGTCCATTGCCGAGCATTGGCGGAGCCTTCGATCTTATAGAGTTCAGGTCGATCATCAAACTCCCAGAGGATTTTGATCCGTTCGAGATCATACGCCTTGTTCAGATCAACCTGCCACCAGTTGCCTGCGTGGTCGTCGCCGGCACACCAGCGGGTGTTCGGGTCGCCGTCGTTGGCTTGGCGGGCCGGATGAGCAGCCTGCTCGGAGGAACAGTTCACCGCCTTGCCGGTGGCGATGCCGGTGTCCACTGCCGCAAGGCCGGTCGCCGACCGGTGGTAACCTTCAAACCGTTTCAGCCATTCCAGCCATTTGTGATATGACCCACGGCGTAGCGAATGGGTGGCACCGCGCCAGGTCACCTTTAGGATCTTGCCGCTCTGGGAATCATACAGTTGGCGGAATGACTTCAAGT
>CAINDV010000885.1 GCA_903847485.1 uncultured Verrucomicrobiota bacterium | reverse complement strand
GAGAATGGCGGCGCTCTGCCGAGCCGCCGCTACGTCCGGAGCGCGCCCGGTGAGGGCACCGGGCCTACAGAGGCGGGTCGCCTTGTGGGCCGGGTCCCCTGACCCGGCGTCCCGCGCCGCGCCGCCGCCCCGCCCGGAGCGCCGGGGAAAGTCGGCACCGACGGACGCCGGCGGCTACCCGCGTTTGGTGAAAAAGAACACGACTGCGGCGCGAGAAGGCGGCTTTTGCAGATGCGCACGCCGCACCCCAAACTCCCGATCCGCTGCTCTGCTCATGGCTGACCTGGGGGCAGGACGGAACGGAACCCGATGAGGTTGTTCCGATCCGTCGGGCCGTAGTCGTAGCGGAGCGCCAAACGACAGTTTTTCGCGTCGGAGTTACTGTTGCCGCCGCGGATCACCCGGCCTGAGCCGGTAGCCGGTCCGCGAGGATCGGCCTGCGCGGCGCTCGAATACGAGACACCCCACCAGTCCCAACACCACTCAAACACGTTTCCAGACAGGTCGTAAAGACCGTAACCGTTCGCCGCAAAATAGCCCACCGGACTGGTGTAAGGCACGTCCCCTACCGCAAACGTCGGATGGTAGCCATTCGTCGGATTAACGTCGTAGGCGTAACCCCCAGTAGCCGACAAGGGAGAAGCGTTGTAGTTCGCCCGGCTCCAATAAATGGTGTCCGCGTCCGCCCACGGAAACCGGTGCCCGCTGACCCCGCCCCGCGCCGCTTTCTCCCACTCGGCTTCGGTCGGCAACCGGTAGCCGACGTTCCATTTCACCCAGCCGTTGGATACATTGGTCCGCCCGCTGCGATACACGTTCGTTTGCGCTGGGTCCGTGTAATACGCCGGCACACGGCCTTCCTTCTCCGAACGCGCGTTGCACCATTTCACCATGTCGTACCAAGTCACGTTCTGCACCGGATGGTTGCTGGCTTTGCCCGAACCGGCAGAGTCAAAACTGTAACCATGATTCGTCGCCCACTGATAGACCCCGTCCCACAACGCCTTGGTCACCTCATACTTATCCATGTAAAAGGCACTGACCTGGACCGTGTGAAGCGGAAGCTCGAAGAACCAACCCTCGGTCGAGTCCATACAGTTGCCCATGGTGAACGCACCGGCCGGTATTAGCTCCATGCCGGCAGGGGCAGGGTTGTTCGTCTGGGCCACCCCCCGCACCCGGTAGAACATCGGCACACTCACCCGGATCGCCCCGTTGGAGTCCACCACCACCGCGTCCAGACCCGCCCAGGAGTTCGTCCACAGCCCCGTCAACTCCGGCGCCCATTCCACGCTCGCCACCGTGCCCGGCTGTAGATTCGTACAGGCCAACTCTCCGTTGCGCCCAGAGGACGCGACCACCGGCGCCTGCCCCAGTGCGGAAGCGGCTTCCAAAATCATCGCCAAAGCACCGGCCAACACCGTCAACGCGGACTTGTTTTTCATACTCCAGATTCTTTCTCTTCGCTGGTTATTTGTGTTTTTGCCAGGACCGTTCCCGGAATCGCGCCCAAGGCAACGGCGTGGCCCAATAGTCGAGCCATTGGCCGGGCGACCGCAACCTAAAAGTGACCGCCTGTCGTGAGGATTTCAAAGGCGAACAAAAGCGTGCGAGCAAAGGCGGACAGAATTATTGGGCGCGGATTTGCAGGAGGAGGGCGGGGCGTTCTCCGGCTTTTGGTTCGTGGGCGAGGATGCTGATGGTGCCGTTGGGCTGG
>CAINDV010000884.1 GCA_903847485.1 uncultured Verrucomicrobiota bacterium | reverse complement strand
CCGAACCGCACCCACGCCATTTCCGAGGGACCCAACACCACCCGGCACTTCTACGGCCTGCTCACGCGCTATCTGAACGAGCACTTGCCCGTCAATCCCGTCCGCGTCGTCTTCGAAACAGAGCTGGGCGCGATCACGATGGAAACGGATGTTGCTGGCGCGCCGGTCACTGCCGCGAACTTCCTGCGGTATGTGGACGGGAAGTTCTATGACGGCGGCATGATCAATCGCGCGGTTCGCCCCGACAACACGGTTCGTCACGATGTCGAGGTGCAGGTCATTCAGTTCCAGGCCGACCCGGCGCGCGAAGGCGGGATGTTTCCGCCGATTCCGATGGAGCGGACGAGTGTGACGGGGCTTCGGAACGTGAACGGCGCATTGTCCATGGCGCGGATGGGACCGGACACCGGGCAGGCTTCGTTCTCGATTGTCATCGGCGACCAGCCGGAGATGGATTTCGGCGGCAAGCGCAATCCGGACGGGCAGGGCTTTGCGGTGTTTGGCCGGGTGGTGGACGGGTGGGATGTGGTGAAGAAGATCCACCAGGCACACACCGGTAGGACCGGCCCATACCAGACGGAGACCCTTGAGCCGCCCATCAAGATCTTGAAGGCATACCGGAAAGAGCACGCAAAGGAGCAAATCCACGCCCAAGCGGAGGCGCGGGACAAGGCAGCCAACGGTGGGATTCAGCGTGAGATCGGAAACATCGTCTCTGGTTCGGACGAGAAGTGAACCCCAGAAACAGTCAAAAGAAAGAAACATGAACACGAAAACACCCAGAGCAGTAATTGGTGCAGTGGTTGCCATGTCATTGGCAGCGAATGCGGTGATGGCCCAGCAAGCTGGGGCAGGCAAGCCGCAGCAGGAGTTCAAGGGGCCGGTGAAAGTCTTCATTCTCGCCGGGCAGTCGAACATGGAAGGGCATGCCGGGGTCCAAACGCTTGACCGGCTGGGGGAGCACCCGACTCATGGACATCTGCTGAAGCAGATCAAGAACGACGACGGCTCATTCGTCGTGCGCGAGGATGTGTTTGTCTCCTATCAGAAGGCGGACGAGAAAATCAAGCGCCCCTTGTCCGTGGGCATGGGGGCGTGGGGGGCGGATTGGTTCGGGCCGGAGCTGATGTTCGGCATCGAGATGGGCGATCACTTCAAAGAACCGGTTCTGTTGATCAAGACCTGCTGGGGCGGGCACAGCCTGTATGGGAATTTCCGGCCGCCCGGCGCCGGCAAGCCGGCCTACGAGTCAGGCTACAAGCCGGAGGAAATCGGCGCGTCGTATCACAAAATGGTGAAAGAGGTGCGTGAGTGTCTGGCCAATCTCGACACCGATTTCCCGCAGTTGAAGGGGCTCAAGACCGAGCTCTGCGGGTTCGTCTGGTTCCAGGGCTGGAACGACATGTGTCAGCCCGGCGATAAGATCAGACAGCAGGTGTACGATGAGTATTGCCCGAATTTCGTTCACCTGGTTCAGGACCTGCGCGCTGAGTTCAAGGTTCCGAACCTGCCGGTGGTCCTAGGTGAACTGGGTGTCGGCGGCGAAAAGGCCGACAAGAACATGCTCGATTTCAGGGCCGGTCAGGCGAAGATCGCGACCTGCCCGGAATTGAAAGGCACCGTCGGCTATGTGCGCACCGCCCGCTTCTGGTATCCCGAACTGGATGAATTGCCCCGGAAAATGGAATCGGAAGAACATCGGGTGAGGAAGGCGGTGGCGGCGCAACTCAAGGAGCAGATGAAAGACAAGCCGGAGAGCGCGGATCCCCAGAAGATGGAGCAACTCGTCAAGAAAGCCGCCGAGAAAGCCCTGAAGGAAGATGCGGCGTATCAGCAAGCCAAAGCGGAATCCGACCGGCACGTGCGCAACTGGTATTGCCATTATCAGGGAAGCGCCCGGGTGTACTGCATGGT
>CAINDV010000883.1 GCA_903847485.1 uncultured Verrucomicrobiota bacterium | reverse complement strand
GGCGTCTCGCCCGTGCCACTACCCCGGTTCATGGGGGGCTGCAGATAGGATCCTACCGCAGTGCCTTGCGCAACCGCGCGCTGAAGCCGCGTGCGGCACCCTCGGCCTCCAAACGCTCGAACTGCGGATGCGCGAAAATCGGCGACTGGATTGCGCCCGATCCTGTGCCGTCCTCGGCGGCGTCTTTGAGCGCGCCGGCGGTGGCGGCCACCAGGCCGTTCATCTCGTCCACGTTCCGACGCAGGGCAGCCTCATCGCGGCCGGGCCAGTAATCACCTTCATCCGAAATCGTCACGGCGCAGCCCAGCCGGCGTGCGGATTCCAGCAGGTCAATTACCGCCAGGTGACAGCGCCGGAAGTGCTCCCAGCCGTGCAGGCTGGCGGATTGCGTCTTGCAGCAGCTCTGCAAACGCCAGCCACGCAGCTTGGTCCGCCGCAGTTCTCCAGCCACCCGCACGGTGAGCGGATAGCGGCACAGGCCCAGCCAGAGCGGCTCGCAATCCTCGCCGACTCCGACCGGAAACAAGCAACCCGCCACCGGCAGGACTTCAGCTTGATGGTGCCTTTGCGGCTGGCCGGGCACCGGGAAAAACAGCCATTCCCTGGCCCACCGCAGCGCGTCGGCATCCTCGCCCAGCGGATGAACAGCGTCCACGCGGCCGCGCCGCTGGCAGGCCAAGGCGCGCTGCCGGAGTTGGCGGACCAGTGCGCCGGCCCCAGCGGCGACAGTGCCGGGCGGGGCCGTGAGGGTATAATGGATGGTCAGGCCCACGTCTTGTAGGAGCCGACGTAAGGAGGCTGGTTCCACCGCAACTGGCCTTGTTGGAGCCGACGTGAGGAGGCTTCGACTGGTGTCGGAAGAAAGGGTTTTCGCCGCCTCACGTCGGTGCCTACAGGGGAGTTCATCAAAACGGTGGGCGTTTGAGTTTACCTGCGTCGGGATGCAGCGCGCCGGCATACAGCTTCCAGAACTTCTCCCAGAAGTTCAACTCCAGCGGATGCAGCTTCGGATACCCCGGAACAACCGCGCCACAAAACCGCCACGGCTCCGATTCACCGACCAGCCCGGCCCGCACCGGGTTCGCGAGCACGTAGAAACAGACACGGGCGAAGGCGTCGTGTTGCCGTTCCGGCTCGCGCAGCACGGTGTCGTGGGCCTGCGGTTGGAATTTCGCCGGTGCCAGGGCGGGTTCCAGGTGAGTGCGCAGAAACGCCATCCCGTTGCGCTGGTCGGTGTCCGGGCGCAGGCCCATCCAGACCAGGTGCAAATGATCCGGCAACAGGCAATAGGCCGGACAAAACAGACCTTCGCGCGCGGCGGCATGAAGCATCACCTCCCGAAACCACGCGTGGAAGGCGTCGGTGAGCCAGCCCTGGGCGCGATTGAACGTCGGAAGGGTCCAGTGGACCATCGCGTCGCCCTGGTAATACTCGCGTGGCAGGCGAGGGAGATGCCCGGGCGGGCCGGAAGCGGGGTTTGGTTCAGTCGGTTTCATATCCGGCGGATTGTAGGCACCGACGTAAGGAGGCGTCGAGAAAATGGAAGCTGCTCGCGCCCGCCTCCTGACGTCGGCTCCTACCGGGCGTTGTAGGAGTCGAGGTAACGAGACTCGGCGTGGAAGAAGATGGCGGAGTTTGAGCCTCCTTACGTCGGCACCTACAGGAGTTCATCGGTCCCTCTCTCGCGGGTGGTTTTCGGTTTCTTCACGTTTGTTGCCTTAGCTTCCTCGGCGGCGCGGGCGAGGTTTAGGGCGAGGAGGCGTTCGAGGATCTGTTCGTCGGTCAGGTCGGCGGGCCATCCGTAGGCGGCGGCGACGGCGGTGTCGAGGCGCTGGTGGGCGAGGGCCAGCCAGGCGGGGCGCTCGTTGTAGAGTTTGGTCAAGGTGCGGTCTTTGAGCTTCGCGGCGCAGGCGGCGTCCTTGGGGACGAGGCGGGGGTAGCGGGCCAGGCCGAGCGGGGATTGAGGATCGAGGATGGAGGATGGCACGACGTAGCGCGCCCACGGGCCGGTTACGGTGGCGGGGAACTCCAGGAATTCCGTGCGCGTCCATTCGGGCGGGTTGAGCCAGCGTTCGCGGAGGGCGTTTAGCTCTTGCGCGGCGGCGGCGATGGCGGCGCGAAGCGTGGTAGGAGTCGAGGTAACGAGACTCGGGGTGGAGGAGGATGGTGGAGTTTGAGCCTCCTGACGTCGGCTCCTACAAGGGAGGGAGGTTTCGGCGTTTGTAGGAGTCGAGGTAACGAGACTCGGCGCGGTGGGGGAAGCCTCCTCACGTCGGCTCCTACAGGGGGCTGGTGGCGGCGAGGTAACGAGACGGGCGGCGGCGGCCGGGCGCAAATCGTCGGCGAACGGAAAGGGAAAGGTTTCAAAGCACGTCGTCGGCGTGTAGCGAAAGCCGGATTCTTTCTCTCTTAGTTGAGTTCCTTGAGCCAAAGACCACACTTGGTGAAAGCGCGACTGAAGCACGCCGAACAAGTAATCGTCAGAGCGGGTGAATACGAGCGTTTGTTGGTTGCATAGGAATTCCGGTGTCCGCCATACAAATACCCGATGCTTGGCGACTTCCGGAGTCGCCAAGCATCGCGGTAAACCTCTCAACGCCGTTCGCAACTCGACGCGAGGCCGCTCGAACTGCCACCATTTCTTGTTGGTCTGGCTTTTCCTGCCAGTCCGCACGGGTTTGACTTCCTTCGCAGCGTGCTCAAAAGGGCATTCGTACTTTGCTGCTTCGTCGACCGACATGAGACCGAAATCAAGTGTCCATACCCGCCTGTCTTGGCTGGTAAGATCGACCCCGCTATGCACACGCCTCACCACGTCAGAGTTCGGTTTGCCATGCACATTTCCACCGTAAGCGATCAGGGCAAGGCCAAGTTCCTCCGGCAAATCGAAAGGCGCTTTAGGCGAAGGCCCCATAAAGCAAATGCCGAGGTTTGCATTTAGTGGATGCGCAGTGGTTGCGTCGGCGCTTGCCGTTAGATTCGCATTGATAGTCTCGATTGGCTGACCATTAAGCGTGCGGTGTGTTTCATGGCCGCCATCGAAACCAATCAAGCTGACGTGAACGGTGGCCCCGTCCAGAACCCAGTCCCGGTCGCTAATAGCAAAGAAAATGTCGCCTGATTGTTTGATCCGCTTGAGAACTTCACGGTTGGCACCGCCACGGATCCCTTGCGTCGCCAGCAAACCAGCTCGCTTGCACTTACCTGCATCAATTTGCTCTCGGGCCTTTTCAAACCAGTAGCAGCAGAGGTCGCTAAAGTTTGGAAGGCGGTTGCCAAACATTCTGAACAGTTCGCCGACGTAGTGGTCACCGAGTTCTCTTCTGAGCATCCCGCCCCCCAGAAACGGCGGGTTGCCGACGATGACATCGCACGCCGGCCAGTCGCGTTCGGTGTAGAATTTGAGCGCGGTGTCGGCGGCGTGTTCGCCGGTCTGGGCTTCCTTGAGGGTCTTGGCCTTGCTGCGGTAGTGCGGCACGAGCAGGGCGTCTTCGTTGTGGAAGCCGTCGAGGTTCTGGAGCACGGGCGAGCGGTCGAGGGGGAAGCCGTTGGCGCGGAGCCATTGCAGGTAGCCGATCTGCACGGTCACCTGGGCGAGTTCGTAGGCGTAGGGGTTGATCTCCAGGGCGCGGAGTTGGTGGACGCCGACTTCCGGCTGGAAGGAGATGCCGAGTTGCCCGGCGTAGGTGATGACTTCCTTCTCCAGGTCCAGCAGCATCTGGAGCGCGACGTAGAGGAAGTTCCCGCTGCCGCAGGCGGGGTCCATGACGATGGTGGCGCGGAGCTTCTGGAGGAAGGCGGCGAGCTTCGCCTTGTAGGAGCCGACGTGAGGAGGCTGGGGCGAAGGCGGACTTGGGGCGGCGGAATTTGGAGATGAAGGAAGCCTCCTGACGTCGGCTCCTACAGATTTCAGGGCGGACCATTCGCGGCGGAGGGGGGCCATGAGGACGGGTTCCACGAGCGTCACGATGTCGTCGCGGCCGGTGTATTGCGCGCCCAGGGCGGCGAGTTGGTCGGGGTCCAGGCCGCGGGCGAAGAGCGTGCCCATGATGCTCGGCTCGACGAATTGCCAGTCCGCCTCAGCGGCGTCCACGAGCAGGCGGCGCTCGGCGTCAGTCAGCTCGAAGACGGTGGCTTCCTCGAAGAGATGGCCGTTGAAATGGCGAAGCTTGTGGTGCCCGAAGAGGCCGCCTTTGGCCATGGTGCGGAAGAGGGATTCCAGCGCCTGCGCGAACTGGCGCGGGTCGTCGGGGGCGGATTTGGCGAGGTCGGCGAAGAGGTTCTTGGGCAGCAGACCGGTGTCTTCGGCGAAGAAGCAGAAGACGAGGCGATTGAGGAAGCGGGCGATGCGGAGGTTTTTGCGCTGGGCGACGGTGACTTCGGCGCGCGTGCCGGCATCGGCCAGCTCGGCGCTCTCGCGCTCATAGAGGGAGCGGGCGACTTGGGCGAACTGCTCGGCGAGTTGCTTGGTGATCTCGTTGGTGGTGCGCTGGGGCTTGAGGAAATCGGGATCGGTGAAGACGGCGCGGAGGAGCGCGAGGTTTTCCGGGCGGTCAAGCTGGTCGTTG
>CAINDV010000882.1 GCA_903847485.1 uncultured Verrucomicrobiota bacterium | reverse complement strand
GTGGTGGTGGTAGCGGTCAGTTGCGCCCGCTTTACGACGAGTGGATCAATCCGGCGTGGTCTTGCCATGCCGCGACTCTACCTCCGTTAGGCTCATCTTGAAAGCGAATTGGAATTAGTCGGCGCAAATCCAAAGAATGGCGCGGACTCACGTCCGCGGCTACGGGGTTTTGAAGTGCCTCCTACGTCTGACATCTAATTCGGCCCCGATGGCTGGCGCTGGTGCTGCTGGCCGGGGCGTTGCGGTTGGCTGTACGGTGCCGAGGTAGTGGGGTTCGGCAAGTTGGGCAAGCCGCCGCGGCTTGATTCTCCTCGACAACCCCACCCCTCCGCCGGAATAGTCCAAGCTCCGCGTTCCGCCATCGGGCGCGGGCTGCTATGAGCACCACCCGGACAGTGAGCGAAAGCTTCCCCGTCGGGCTGCACCATGCGTTCTGGTTCTCGGCGTTCAACGCGCTGTCCTTCCAGATCATTTTGGGCAGCCCGATGGTGCTGTACGCCAAGTCCCTCGGTGCCAGCGCCACGGTGCTCGGCATTGTGGCTGGCATGATGCCGCTGCTGGTCATCTTCCAGATTCCCGCCGCCAGCCACATCAGCCGCATCGGCTTCAAACGCTTCGTCTATGCCGGCTGGGGGGCGCGCGTGATGTTCATCTTCGCCCTGGCCGTTGTGCCGCTGACGGCGCGTTTTCTCGACGAAAGTAACCGCCTCGCGGTGCTGCTCGGCTTACTCTTCTGCTTCAACCTCTCTCGCGGCATTTCCAGTTGCGCCTGGCTGCCGTGGATCACCGCGCTGGTGCCGGAGACGCTGCGCGGCAAATACTTGGCCCGCGACGCCGCGACGCAGAGTCTGGCCAGTTGCGGCGCGTTCCTAGTCAGCGCCCTTAGCCTGCGCGGTGAAGCGCAGCCGTGGCAATTCGCCGTGCTGTTCGCCTTCAGCGCAGTCATGGGCGCGATCAGCCTGAGCTTCCTCAAGCGCATTCCCGACGTGCAGATCCCCGTCGAGGCCGCCGCCGGCACGGGCCGCGTGCCGTGGCTAGAGATGACCCGCTATGCGCCGTTCCGCAAGCTGCTCCACACCGTCATCGCCTGGTCAGTGGCTTACGGCGGGTTGGTCGCCTTCACCACCGCGTTCCTCAAGGTCAAGGCCGGGATGCCCGACAGCGAAATCATGCTCGTCAGCGCGCTGTCTTATCTCGGCGGCCTAAGCAGTCTGTGGCTGCTTGGCTCGCGACTGGACCGGCTGGGCAGCAAGCCGGTGATGAAATTCTCTTTCGCGGGCTGGATCGTGGTGTTACTCGGTTGGACACTGCTGGCCGGCCAGGTTTTCCCGGCCAATCTCGCCACTGTGCTGCCGCTGCAATTCCTCATGGGCCTGCTGGTGGCGTTGGTCAACATGGCCACGACGCGCCTGGCGATGGCCGTCGTGCCAGCGATGGGCCGCAACCATTTCTTCGCGCTCTTCTCGGTGCTGACCAACGTGACGCTCGGCCTGGCGCCGGTCGGCTGGGGGTTGCTCATTGATGCCGTCGGCGCACACGAATGGCGGGCGCTGGGCGTGGATTGGAACCGCTTCACGATTTTCTACGCCGCCGCGGCGGTGGTATTCGCACTGACGCTCTGGCTGGCGCGTTCACTCGAAGAACCGAAGGCGGCGAGCCTGGAACAACTCCTCCGCGACATCCTGGGTTCCTCACCGCTGCGCTTCTGGCTGCGACTCTGGCCGCGCGGGTAAGATTGTTGGCGCAGGTATAACGAACGTCGCCAACCTGTCAACGACGCTCGTAATGAAGTGACTTGGAGATTCATTTCCCGCGCCTTTCCTGCTTTGATATCCGCGTCGTGGCTTCGCAACAACCAACTTTTTTCGACACCCACGCCCATCTGGACGACCGCCCGTTTGTGGCGGACTTCCCTCTTGTGCTCCAACGCGCCCGGTCGGCGGGCATCGTCAAGATCACCAACATTGGCACGGACTTCGATAGCTCGCGCCGCGTGATTGAACTGGCGGAAACGCACGCCGGGCTTTATGCGGTGGCCGGCTGGCATCCCTCGCACGCTCACGAAGCGCCCGCCGATCTGCGTCCTACGCTGCGTGAACTGGCCCGGCATCCGAAGGTTGTCGCGCTCGGCGAGACCGGTCTCGATTACCACTGGCTGCCAACGCGCACCGACCCATCCGCCGCGCCCGACGCCGACGCCCAGCACAAGGCCCGGCAGGCGGAACTCTTTGTCCAGCATCTCGAAGTCGCCGTGGAGTGCGGCTTGAACGTCGTCATTCACCAGCGCGACGCCTTCGAGGACACACTGGCGCTGCTCGCGCCCTGGGCTGGCCGGCTGCGGGCGGTGTTCCATTGCTTCGGTGAAGGGCCAGAGCGATTGCGGCGCGTGCTGGAACTCGGCTTCCTGGTCAGCTTCACCGGCATCGTCACTTTCAAGAATGGGCAGCAGGTGCGCGACAGCGCCGCCGTCGTGCCAGCGGGGCGGTTCATGTTGGAAACAGATTCGCCTTATCTGGCACCGGTACCTTATCGCGGGAAGCGCTGTGAACCGGCCTATGTCCGGGAGATTTCCGAGACGGTCGCCGCCGTGCGCGGGATGACGTTGGGGGAGTTAAGTCGGATTACTTGCGAGACAGCGGAAGCTTTCTTCCCGAAGCTCAAGGGCGGGGAAAGTCTTGCGGAAGAGTGACGGCGGGCTGGCCGAATTTCGCTCCCGACCGGCTGAATTCAGCCCGAATTCCGAAGTGGAAATGCCTCCGAGTAGTGGGACCGGCTTCCAGCCGGTCAGTTGCGGTTTGTCCCGCGGAAAAAATCTCCCCTGTGACTGACAGCGCAACTGGACAGGCAGGATGCCTGTCCCACTACCCTTCGCCGCCTGTCTATTTCGGAGTTCGGGTTCAGTTGCGGCGCACGACCGACTCCGCCGCCAGCCCCAAGCGTCTGAGGTGTAACCACGCGGTGCGGGCTTAACGCCAAGACGCCAACAAGCGGAGACGCGAAGGGGATGGGAGGCTGGGTTGGGTGATCACTGAACCGTAGAGGCGGCACCAGGCCCGAAAACGCCTTTTCTCTCTTGCGCCACCGCGTCTTGGCGTTAAGCCCGCATTGCACGGCTACACCTCAGACACTTGGGGCTGGCGGCGGCGTCGGCGGAGATGGCGGCGACGTCGGAGTCGGTCGTGCGCCGGTGGCATCGGCCCGGCCCGGCGTCGCGGGCCGTTCCCGCCATTGGCCACCGCGGCCACCACGCCCGCCGCGACCGCCGTGATCACCACTGCGTTCGCCACCGCGCTCGCCACCGCGCTCGCCACGATCACTGCGTTCGCCGCCGCGCTCACCGTTCTGCAGCCGCTGGAGGGTGCGGCGCAGTTCGTCAAGCTCGCGTTCGTCGCCGGTTTTCTGAATCTGCGCGATCTCCAACACTTCGAGAATGTCTTCCATCGTCGCGAGCGTTTTCTTCAAGGAACCGATGACTTGCTCGACGTCGCGAATGGCCTCGTCAATCGGCGAACCTTGCGGGCGCTGCGGCTGTGGTTGCGGCTGCGCTGGCTGCGGGCGGCGAACTTCGGGAGGCCGTTGGGGCGGGTGCTGCGGACGCGCTGTCAGGCGTGCCGGAGGAACGGGCGTGGGCGGCAGTGGAGTGCTGGCCGGCGGGCCGGCAGCAGCGGGCGCAGCAGGCACGGCGACCGGTTCGGGCGCGTGCTCGGAGTGCGGCGGCTCGCTGGGGAGGCCGGGGATTTCATCGGCCAGTGCGGCATGCATCACGGGCGATTCATCGTGAACTGCCTGCGCTTCGTCGTGAGCTGACGAATCCAAATGGGGAGCGACGGCTTCAACGTCGGTCGCCGTCTGGGCGGCGCGGTCGCGGGCGGGTTCGGCGGGCGCGGCCGGGCCGGGCCGGGGACCGGAGCTACTGCGGCGGCGGCCCACGCCACCGCGGCGGCCACGGGGACGGCTGCGTCGGGGCGGGCCAGACGGGTCAGCGCCTGGAGTCACTGGTGCGTTTGATTCGGTGTTTGGCATCGGCGGTGGCATTTTGGGCTGGTCGGTCGGAAAAAGCAATTCCCTTCCCACTCGCCGGCACCGCTGGACGTTCGGCGCTGACCTCCAGCGTGAACCCGAACGCTTTGATAAACGCCGTGCGCGAAGCCGCGATGCGCACGCGCCGGCCGGTGAACGGATCGGGATACGCCAGCGCCACGGCGCGCAGGGCCATGGGGATGCCGGCGGGCAAGCGCGGCGCGTATTTTGCGCCGGGCGCGGAATAGAGTTGGTCCCCCAGCACCGCATGACCGCTGACGGAAAGATGAATGCGGATCTGATGTGTTCGCCCGGTCATGGGCCGGGCTTCGATCAGCGAAATTTCGCCGAGTCCCGGATCCACTCGCGAAGCCAGCACCCGGAAGCGCGTCTCCGCTTCTTTGCCGGCGCGGTCATCCACCTGACCGCGTCCGGTCGTGAGCGGATCGGGACCGAGCTTGCGCCGGCAGATCCATTCCGGGGTGTGCGGCACGCCGGGCACGACGGCGAGGTAGCCTTTCTCCACATCGCGCGATTCGAACAGCGCGCTGTAGGCGCTCATGGCGTTGGCGTTTTTCACCAGCAACAGCACGCCGCTGGTCTCGGCGTCGAGCCGGTGGACGTAACGCAGAAAGCGCAGGTTGCGTGCGTGCGCCCAGTAGTCGCCCGCCGCGATGGACGACTCAATGGCTGCCTGGAGATTGCGTCCCGTCTGCCGCCACTCCGAGGGCACCAGCAGCCAGCCGGCGGGCTTGTCAATGGCCACCACGGAGCGGTCCTCGAAAAGAATCGGGATGCGCAGCGGATCCTCGGGATCGCCGAGTTCGATGAAGGGAGGTTTAGCCATGAGAGTGCAGAAAACCGAAATCCGAGGTCCGAAATCCGAAAGAAATCCGAAGCCCGAAATCCGAAGAACCGTTCGTCCGATGCGCTACTGTGTTTCGGATTTCGGGTTTCGGATTTCCTTCGGATCTCGGATTTCGGATTTCGGATTTCATCAAAGTTCACGCCAGCGCGGCGGCGAGCACTTCGGCCCGCTTCCGGAGGCCACGATCACCGCGCCCGCTGGCTGCCGGAGTATTTGCTTTTTCAGCGGTTCTGCAACCTTTACTGACAACTCGTGTTTCGCCTCCAACATGCCGACCGCACTGCCTGCTGGTCATCACCGGCCCGCCATTCAGCAAGGAGCGCGATTCGGAACTGGCGGAAAGGGTGCCCTTCAACGCGCGCAAAGCCATCGGCGGTGACACCACCGCCACCATCGCCGCACGGCTCCTCAAGCGAGAAGTCACGATGCTGCTGAACCGTTTCGACCTCGAAGTGTCGCCCACCTCCGAGATGGCAGGCGTTGGCATCGTCACGGCGGGCACCATCACGGCAGCAGTTCTCACTTTGGCTGGGAGTGCGGACAATTCTGTCCGCCTGCTCGGCGTGCCGGATTGCCCCGTCCTCCCCCACCCTTAGCGGCGGTTTGGCAACCGCCGCCAACTTTCTCCCCAGAAATGTTCCGAACCACCGGCGCTCGCCAGAGTGCCGCTCGGCGCAAATCCGGTTTTGCCTACGCGGTTGCAGCCCGGCAGGGCGAAAGAGAATAACCCAGCGTTTCAACGCTGGGCCAGGGGCGCAGCCGGAGTTCAGTCCCGTCAGGGACGACAGAAAGATGCTGACCCAACCCAGACTTTCTGCCGTCCCGGTCGGGACTTGTCGCCCAGTTGACCCGCTGTTCCCAGCGTTGAAACGCTGGGCTATTCTCTTTCGCCCTGCCGGGCTGAAACCCGGTGCATCCCCAAGTTGTCGGTTACTTCGGGGGACGCCGGGTGAGGGCACCCGGCCTACAACAGCGAGCGCACGCCGCTGTAGGCCCGGTGCCCTCACCGGGCGTTCTTTGACACCAACAACTTGGGGATGGACTGGCCACAAACGCTGTTGCAGTTTCCGCCTTGTCTCTTAAGCTGGTGCCGATGCAATTCATCGGCACCGTCATTGAGAAGCTACAGCGTCACCCGAAGCGAATCGTCTTCCCGGAAGGCACCGAACCGCGCGTCCTCCAGGCCGCGCGCCAGTTCCACTGCCTGCGCTTGGGCGCGCCGATTCTGCTTGGCGACCGCGTCAAAATCGAAGCGCTGGCCGCCATCTTGAAGGTGCCGCTCGACGGCCTCCGCATCATCAATCCCGAGGAAAGCTCCGAGCTGGATAACTTTGCCCGCGTCTTCCGCCTGTTGGCCCGTCCACGCGGCCTCAAGGCCATGGAAGCGCACGCAGCGATGCGCAATCCCAACTTCTTCGGCTCCATGATGGTCGCCATGCGCCAGGCCGACGGCATGGTCACCGGCACCAATGTTGCCACCACGGCGGTCCTGCGCCCGCTCATCCAGACGATCCGGCTCGCGCCGGGCATCTCCACTGCCGCGGCCTGCGCGGTCATGGAATTTGAGAACACCGCAATTGGCGAAAATGGCGTGCTCGTGCTCGCCGACGTCGCCGTGGTGCCCGACCCCGACATGCAAGAACTCGCGGACATCGCCGTGAGCACCGCCGAGTTTGCGCGCCAACTCTTCGGGTTCCGCCCCCGCGTGGCTTTCCTGTCTTACGGAACCAAGGACGGCACGGCTCCCGCAGCCATCGGCAAGATCCCCGCGGCCGTCGCGTTGGCTGAACAGAAGGCCCGCGCGCACGGACTCGAAGCCGATTTCGACGGCGAGCTGCAGGCCGACACGGCCATGGTGCCCGACATCGCCGCGCGCAAACTGCCCGACAGCAAAGTCGCCGGTCACGCGAATGTGTTGATTTTCCCCGACCTGCCCTCGGCCAATATCGCCTACAAACTCCTGCGCCATCTCTCCAACGCCCACGCCTACGGCCACATCCTGCTTGGCCTTGATCATCCGGCCGCCGATGTCTCTCGCGGCTCGACCGCCCATGACATCCTCGGCGTAGCCGCCTTAGTCGGCCTCCAATCCATCGCCTACGAGCGTCTTTACCCTGGCGCTGGTCAACCCTTGCCCCAGAAATGAAGCTGCCGGACTTATAGGACGCATTGTCTCTCCCGCTCCGGCAACCGGCCTGACGCTTCACGCTTCACGTTTCACGCTTCACTCCATGTCGTTCCCCTTCAATCCCGCCCTCGCCAGTCTCCCGGTCTATCAGCCCGGCCGGCCCATTGAGGAAGTCGCGCGCGAACTCGGCCTGCCCGCCGCCGACATCATCAAACTCGCGTCGAACGAAAACCCGCTCGGCCCCTCGCCATTGGCCCTGGCCGCGCTGCAACAGGCGATTGGCCAGGTGAACCTATATCCCGACGGCAACGCCTTTTACCTGAAGCAGAAGCTGGCCACTCAGCTCGGCGTTACGCCGGCCCATCTAATCCTTGGCAACGGCTCCAATGAACTAATCGAGTTACTCGGCCATGCGTTGCTTGCGCCGGGCACCGAAGTCGTCGTTTCGCAGTATAGCTTCGCGGTGTATCCCATCATCACGGCCTTGTTCGACGCGCAGCTCGTCACGGTGCCGGCGCAACAGTATGGCCATGACTTGCCCGCCATGCTCCGCGCCATCACGCCGCGGACACGCCTCGTCTTTGTTGCCAACCCCAACAATCCTACTGGCACCATCGCCCCACGCGCTGAGTTGCAGCGCTTAGTTGAAGCCCTGCCGCCTCACGTCATCCTCGCCCTCGACGAAGCCTATATCGAATTCCTCGACGAGCCGCTCGATCTAATCCCGCTTATCCGCGATGGACCCCGGCGCAATGTCGTGCTTCTGCGCACTTTCTCCAAGATTTACGGCCTCGCCGGGCTGCGCGTGGGCTATAGCATCGCCAGCCCCGAACTAACTGCCGCCTTGGAGAAAATCCGCCAGCCCTTCAATCTGAACTCCCTCGCCCAGGCCGCCGCGCTCGCCGCCCTTGATGACACCGCGCATGTTACCAAGACCCGGCAGAGCAATGCCGCCGGCCTGAAGCTCTACGAGGACGCCTGCCGCCAGATGAGTTTGGAATTCGTGCCGTCGGCAGCCAATTTCATACTAATCCGCGTCGGCGACGGCCAGCGAGTCTTTACCGAGTTACAGCGGCACGGCGTCATCGTCCGGCCCATGGGCGGCTACCAGTTGCCGGAATTCGTCCGCATTTCGGTCGGCACGCCGGCGGAAAATGAGCGCTGTCTGGCGGCGCTCCGAAGCGTGCTGGCGTGAGGCGGTGCCGCCGCGCCCGAAATTTTGTTTTGAATCCGGGACCAAACCGAATACTTCTTTCTCCGCCACACTTGGCGGCTTTCCAACTAAGCTTGAAACTGATTTACAACGCGCCGTGAAACTGACTGACCTGCGGGGCATCCTGCAATACATCCCGCGCTTCCGCGAACGCACCTTCGTGCTCAGCCTTGATGGTGCCATCGTCACCGACGAGAACTTCGCCAACCTACTGCTGGACGTGGCGGTCCTTCGCTCACTAAGCATTCGCGTCGTCATCGTCCACGGTGCCGCCGCCCAGATTCAGGCGCTCGGCGTCGAGCAAAATCTTACCCCGAGCAACCTTGATGGCTCCGGCGTCACTGATGCCGCCACGCTTCGCCTGGCGCTCACCGCCGCCAACCGCCTCACGCACGAAATCCTCGAGGGCCTTTCCGCCAACGACCTGCGCGCCGCCGCCACCAATGCGGTCATCGCCCATCCGCTCGGGATTCTCGGCGGCGTGGACCACCTATTCACTGGCAAGGTCGAGCGCGTGGATGTCGAGTTTCTCCAAACCCTGCTCGCCCAAGGCGTCCTACCCGTCCTCCCACCGCTGGGCTTTGACGGCGATGGACACACTTACCGCGTCAATTCCGACTCTGTGGCCGTGGCCGTCGCCGAGGCTCTTAAGGCCAGCAAACTCATTTACCTCACGACGCAGGACGGCATCCTGGTGCATGGCCGACTTATCCGCCAGATGCTCGTCGGCGATCTCGAATCTGTCATGGCCCTCCAGAAGGCGGACATTGTCCCGGAGCAACTCTCCAAGGCCTTGCACGCCATTGCCGCCTGCCAGGCCGGCGTGCCTCGCGTCCATATCATCAACGGCCGCGTGGATGAAGGACTGCTCGCGGAAGTGTTTTCCAACGAAGGCATTGGCACCCTCATTTACGCCAACGAATACCAGCAAATCCGCCGCGCGATGAAGAAGGATGTCCGCGCCATCCTAGCCCTTACCAAGACCAGCATGGAAAGCGAAGAGTTGGTCAAACGCACTCACGCCACCATGGAAAAGCAGTTAGGCGATTACTACATCTTCGAGATTGATAAGAACCCCGTCGCCTGCGTGGCGCTGCACGTCTTTCCCGACGCTGGCAAGGCGGAGATCGCCTGTCTCTACGTCAGTCCCTCGCACGAGAACCAGGGCATCGGCAAGAAGCTTATCCAGTTCGTCGAGAACAAGGCCCGGGAAAACGGTCTCAGCGAGGTCTTGGCCCTGTCCACTCAAGCCTTCACCTATTTCCAATCAAAAGGCGGCTTCACCGAAGGCACGCCCGACGACCTTCCGCCTGGCCGCCGCGAGAAATACGACGCCAGCGGCCGCAAGTCCAAGGTGCTCGTCAAGAAGCTCGCCAAGTGATTGCCTTGCGACCAATCGTCCGCAGGCTCGTCCCCAAGTTTGACCGCGCTGAATCAGCGGCTATGTCAGTGCCCAGGCGACCGCGAAAGTCCATGGTTGAGGACTAACAAGAACGGCGCTTAGATGGTGCCCAGGACTTTCTTTCCGAGTCGTTTGCGCCGCAGCGGGATGGGCAGGGTTTCAAAGATGACTGTCGGGCTAAGGGCTTCCTAAGAGCCTGTTTGAAAATGTCTGCCGCGGTAGGGCGAGGCTCCTGCCGAGCCTTTCGGAACCAGCGCGCGGCGGCTGCCGTCGAGGCTCGGCCGGAGCCTCGCCCTACCGCGGGGCAACTTTTCAAACACGCCGCAGAGGACGCCAAGGTTGGCGCGGAGTTCCGCAGAGAAAGCTTTTCCTCTGCG
>CAINDV010000881.1 GCA_903847485.1 uncultured Verrucomicrobiota bacterium | reverse complement strand
CGCGCCCAGTGCGACAAGAAGGCCTACCAGTTCCGGGCCAAATGGCTGTGCGAGCAGCAGCCGAATCTGGACCTGTTTCAGAGTCAGTGCTCCCGCCTTGTCCGCGAAGGCGACGCAGTGGTAGGCGTGGAGACGACCTTGGGCATCCAGTATCGGTCGCGAACTGTCATCCTCACCACCGGCACGTTCCTGAGAGGCCTGATGCACATCGGCCCAAATCAGTCCGCCGGCGGCCGGTTGGGCGAGGCTTCGGCAGAGTTTCTTTCCGCCTCACTCCTGGAAGCCGGGCTGGAACTGGGCCGATTGAAAACGGGCACCCCACCACGAATCCTTAAGCGGACCATCGACTTTGCCAGGACGGAGATCCAATTCGGCGACGACCCGGTCCCCTACTTCACGTTCTGGAAGGACGATTTGTTCCACGTGGAACAATCCGCCGCATGGAGTCCCGCTTCCCACGCCTACCCGCGAGGTTCGATCCTGGAAACGCTCGGCGGGCAGATGCCGTGTTTCATCACCCGCACTTCGCCCAAGACGGCGGAGTTGATCCGCGCCAACCTCCACCTGTCTCCGATGTATTCCGGCCAGATCGAAGGCATCGGCCCGCGCTATTGCCCGTCCATCGAGGACAAGATTGTCCGCTTCCACGAGAAGGAGTGCCACCAGATTTTCCTGGAGCCGGAGGGCATCGGCACGGACGAATACTACGTCAACGGCTTTTCCACCTCGCTGCCGCTCTCCGTCCAGTTGGAGTTGATCAAGACTATCGTCGGCTGCGAGCAAGCACAGATCGTCCGTCCCGCCTACGCCGTGGAATACGACTTCGTCTTCCCAACGCAGACCAAGTCTTCGCTGGAAAGCAAGGCTTGCCAGAACCTCTACCTTGCCGGTCAGATCAATGGCACCTCCGGCTACGAAGAAGCGGCGGCGCAAGGTTTGATGGCCGGCATCAACGCCGCGCGCCGGACGCAAGGCAAAGAACCGATCGTCCTCAAGCGAAACGAGGCTTACATCGGCGTGCTCATTGACGACCTCGTCACCAAAGGCACCACCGAGCCGTATCGCATGTTCACGTCGCGGGCCGAGTTCCGCCTGCTCTTGCGACAGGACAACGCTGATCTTCGGCTCTCGCGGTATGGTTTTGCGGCGGGATTGCTTCCCGAGGCCAAATTCGCGTCCGTGGAGGCCAAACAAACAGCGATCACGCAGGAAATTGACCGACTCGCCAACACTCGATCCGGCCAAGATACATTGCTACAACTGCTGCGCCGACCGGAAGTACCCTACGCGGAGTTACCGGAGCGGAATGCCACGCTTTCGCCAGAGGTGATCCGCCAGGTGGAAATCGCGGTAAAATACGAAGGCTACATTGACCGCCAAGACGCCGAGGTGCTGAAGCTAGGCAAGACCGAAAGCCAGCTAATTCCCGAAGGCTTCGACTTCTCCCAAGTGCCCAGCCTAAGAACCGAGGCGCGCGTGAAGTTCTCCAAGATCCGCCCCGCCACCCTCGGCCAAGCCTCACGCATCTCTGGCGTCTCGCCGTCGGACGTGAGCATCCTAATGGTCTGGCTGAGGCGGGCGAAAGGAGCAGAAGCCAGAATGACCGGTGACGAATGACGAAAGAAGGGCGAAGCCAGAAGTCCTAAACCTGCCACAATCCCGACTGCAAGAACTCACGATATTGCGCCAAGCCGTTCCGCCGGAGCCGATTATATAACGATTGGCATGAGGTACTGCTTTGACCGGCGACCCTCGACTCTAGACTTTCACTCACGATGAATCTCTCCCTTCACCATCACGATCTCAGTCTCGCCGATGCTTGGCGAATTGCCCGGCGGAGTCGAACTAGCAACGCGGCAAAGGTGTTTATCGTGGAATTAAGCGATGACAGCGGGTTGGTGGGGTGGGGCGAGTCTTCCCCGTCCAGCCGCTACAACGAATCAACGCAATCCGGCTCTATATTCCTGCAAGACATTGATCTCGGCCGGCTAAGTTTCGCAAACTGGGCGGAGTCGCTAGCCTGGATAGACGGTTTACCAAACGGCGAGCACTCGGCTCGGTGCGCACTGAGCGTGGCGATTTTGGACGGTGCCGCCAAACTGGGCGGTCAACCCCTGCACCGGTTCCTCGGGTTGGGATTTGCCGAGCGACGGCACGTCACTTCGTTCAGTATCGGCATTTCAACGCCCGAAATCATCCGCAAGAAAGTATTGGCAGCAAACGACTTTCCAATCCTGAAGCTGAAAGTCGGATCCCCCGGCGACCGGGAACGCCTCGCAGCCTTGCGGGAAGTTGCTGCCACGAAACCCGTGCGTGTGGACGCCAACGAGGGCTGGAAAACCAAGGAAGAAGCGCTGCGGATGATCGAGTGGCTGGCCGCCGACGGCAAAATCGAGTTTGTTGAGCAACCGATGCCTGCCGCACAACCCGTCGCTGACTGGCGCTGGCTCAAGGCCCGCTCGCCCCTGCCGATCTTCGCCGACGAGGCCTTTCGCAGCCCCGACGACGTGGCGCACTGTGCCGAGTGCTTCCACGGCGTTAACGTCAAACTTGTTAAAGTTGGGGGCGTTCACCGCGCTTTGGCGGCATTGAAATCGGCAAGCTCCGCCGGTTTGAAGACCATGCTCGGATGCATGGTGGAAACCAGTGTGCTGATCAGCGCTGGCGCGCACCTCGCGGAGGCGTGCGACTTTCTGGACCTGGACGGCAACCTGTTGATCACGAATGATCCCTTCCACGGCGTTTCGGCGAAACATGGCGTGCTGTCGTTTGCTGACGCGCGGGAGCCTTGCGGATTGCGCGTCTGCCCGCGTGAACTGCATTGAAGGCAGGAGGATAATGCTTCAATGTTTGCCGTGCCCTCCCACAACCGCTTTAATGACTACGACATGATTGCCACCTTCCGCAAATGGGGCGAGTTTGTTAAGTTCTCGCACACCATCTTCGCGCTGCCGTTTGCTTTGGCGGCAATGCTCGTCGCTGCCCGGGCGGATCGTGGTTGGCCGGGATGGCGCGTCTTCCTGTTGATCCTGGCCGCGATGGTTTGCGCCCGTACTTGCGCCATGAGCTTCAACCGCCTCGTGGACCGGAAGTTCGATGCACTCAATCCACGCACCGCCACCCGACACCTGCCGGCGGGCAAGATCACGATGGGAAGTGCCGTAACTTTGTGCAGCCTGTCGGCGGCGGGGTTGGTGGTGGCCGCCTATTTCTTGAACCCGCTTTGCTTTTACCTTTCGCCAGTGGCGTTGGTGGCAATTTGTTTCTACTCCCTAACTAAAAGATTCACGGACTACACACATGTATTCCTCGGCGTGGCCTTGGCGCTCGCGCCGGTCGGGGCTTGGCTAGCGGTCAAAGGGGCAGATGTTTCGGTCATGGAAATCATCCAGATGACTGTCCTCGCCCTGGCAGTGGTGCTGTGGTTAGTGGGCTTCGACATCATCTACGCGCTACAGGATTTCGAATTCGACCGCGCGCATAAACTCCGCTCTCTGGTCGTCGCCTGGGGGCCGCAGAATGCTCTGACGGGTGCCTTTCTTGCACATATGCTCATGTGTGGGCTGCTGCTGGTCTTTGGGCTGTTCTGTCGCTTCCGTTTCGCGTTTCTCATTGGTTGGCTGATCATCCTGGGCTGCTTGGTGCTGGAGCACTGGATCGCGCGACGGCGCAGCCTGGATTGGATCAATGTCGCGTTCTTCCGCCTCAACGCCGTGGTAAGCATGGTGTTTCTGGCGGTGACGGCGGCGGAGGTGATTTTCAAAGGCGGCTTCTGGCTGCGATGAGAAATCGGGCTGGCCGACCAACGCTTGCCGACTGAACCAGTGGCAAATGGAAACTGAAGCGGTTTGCGCAAAACCTAAGTTCCGGTAGGGCGAGGCTCCTGCCGAGCCGATGTTGGGCAAACATTCTCCTTTTGGCTTGGAGCACGAACGCGGCGGGCGGCAAGAAATGGCCGTAACCGCGTCGCAAGTCACGTGCCTTACGGGGCGGGCTGAGAACCACGAAAGATAATAGCCCAAGGCAAAGCGAGCTTGCGAGTGACGCCTTGAGTTAGCGGTCCACAAGGTCTCCAAGCCCTGAAAGGGCGGTCCCAATCCTTGCGCTTGTGGCAAACGTAGTGTTCCGGCTATTCTTTCTCCGCGACCCATAGAACAAAACGACCACAAATGCCATCCGACTTGTTTGAAATTGAGCCAGCCGCAATCAAATCGGCCGCCGCATTGCTGGCCAACAGACTTCTCGCCGTCGCGAAGCCGCACACGCCCGAACAAACGCTTCGTATCGCTTTTCAAGGCGCAGTTGATGAGATCGCCCGCAAGCTGAAATTCAATCTCGACTGGCGCGACGAGTATCGCCTTATCGGAGGCCGCGCAGACACAGTCTATGGCGGGTTGGTGGTTGAGTATGAGCCGCCGTGTTCGCTGCGCCATAATAACAAGACCGGAGCCAACGCTCACGCAATTCAACAGGTCAAGGATTACCTCAGCGGTTTGCAAAAGCGCGAGCGTCACAACATTGAGCGCTACGCCGGCGCGGTTTGCGACGGAATCTTCTTCATCTTTTTGCGCTACAAAGAAGGTCACTGGCACACCGAGCCGCCAGTTCCCGTTACGCCTTACTCCTGCGAACGGTTTCTCCGCTATCTTTTTGCGCTGCAAACCGAGTTGGCGACCACGCCGGAGAATCTGCTCCGCGATTTCGGTGAAAGCAGTTCCAACGCCCACGCTTGTGTTCGCGCTTTCTACGCTTCACTCGCAAACTCAACCGTGCCGAAAGTCGGCACGCTATACCGCCAATGGGCGCAGAGTTTCAGCGAAGTTTGCGGCTACGAAGAGAATAGCCCGCGACTCGACGTGGCTGCGCTCGCTAAGACTTACGATGTTAGTCCAGCCAGTGGGGAGAAAATCAATCCCTTCAAACTGTTCTTTGCCGTCCACAGTTACTACGCGACTTTCATCAAACTCTTGGCCGTCCAGATTCTCTACTTCTACGCCCGGCAAAAAGTCGCCCGTATCGCCGCTTCCGAGCCGGTCACCCTCGCGCAAGCTGCCTCGCTCGACTCGAAAGGGCTGCACGCTTACCTCGTTGACCTTGAGGAGCAAGGCGGCATCTTCGGATACCTCGGCATCCGCAACTTTCTCGAAGGCGACTTCTTCGGCTGGTATCTCGAAGGGTGGGACCAGCCGACGGATTCGTCGTTGCGCGCAGTGATCCGGCAACTTTCCAACTACTCATTCGTCACACTCGACATTGACCCCGACGGCACGCGCGACTTACTCAAGAAGCTTTATCAAAACCTGATGCCGAAAGAGTTGCGCCACGACCTTGGCGAATATTACACGCCCGACTGGCTCGCGGAACAAGTGCTGAACCAGCTTCACAGTGGCACGCCGGAGAAATCGCCGCGCTCACCTGACGAGAGATTGCTCGACCCCGCTTGCGGTTCGGGAACATTCCTCGTCCTGCACATCCGCGCCGTTCGCCAGCACGCACGCGATGTGCTTTTGCCGCAGAACCAAGTCACGCCAAAACAACTGCTCGATAGAATTTTATGCAACGTCGTCGGCTACGATTTGAACCCGCTCGCCGTCATCAGTGCGCGAACTAACTACCTACTCGCGCTCGGCGATTTGCTGGAAGAAATTAAAGGCGACATTGACATTCCCGTCTATCTTGCCGATTCCGTCCTCACGCCGTCCGGAGGAAACGGCGAACTAACTCTGCGCGCAAAATTCAGTTTCAAAACTGCCGTCGGCGTCTTTTCTCTCCCGGTCAATCTCATCAAGGCCGATTACATTGACGAACTTACTAACCTGCTGGAATCCTGCGTCCAAGCCCATAACTCTCCCGAAGTATTTCGCCAGCGCCTTTGCTCGACCTTGCCGCTTCATCCCCAAGGCGATGCCGCCGACGTAGGCATCGTCGAGGCGCTATACTCACAACTGCTCGACCTCGACCGCCAGCAAATCAACGGCATCTGGGCGCGCATCATCAAGAACGCCTTCGCTCCGCTCTTTCAACCACCGTTCGATGTTATCGCGGGTAACCCACCGTGGATCAACTGGGAAAGTCTGCCGGACGATTACCGTCAGCAGACCGCTCCGCTCTGGCAGAAATACGGACTGTTCACGCACACGGGACTTCGCGCGCGTCTCGGCGGCGCAAAAGACGACTTATCCGTGCTGATGCTATACGTCGCCGCCGACAAATATCTGAAACCGAAAGGCAAACTCGGCTTCGTTATCACGCAAACCATTTTCAAAACCGAAGGTGGGGGCGCGGGCTTTCGCAGGCTTAAACTCGGCGCAGATGAGCCGTTGCGGGTCATTCAAGTGGACGACTTCAGTTCCATCCAATGTTTTGAAGGAGCGACTAATCGCACGGCCGTTGTGATTATTGAAAAGAGTTCCACGAATCGCTTTCCAGTGCCTTGGAATTTTTGGCGGCCACGACAATCGCGGACGCGCATCGCAACAGAGGCTGACCATGACGAAGCGATGGAACTCTTGACTTACTCGCCATGGGACGCAAAACCGCTATTTGATGACGACGTTACGTCAAGTTGGATCACCGGCAAACGCGGCGCAATCAACCGGGTTCAAAATGCGGTCGGTGGATCGGAATATAAGGCGCGCGCGGGCTGTTGCGGCTGGTTGAATTCAGTCTATTGGCTGACTGTGACGACCCAAAGACCGGATGGAAATCTTCTGATCGCAAACTTCACCGAGCGGGCAAAAGTGGAAGTCAAAAACGTAACGGCGACCATCGAACCAGATTTGACTCACCCGCTAGTCCGTGGTCGTGATATTTCCAAGTGGCAGGCCGCCAGCAAGCTGGTTGTTCTTGTTCCGCAAGACCCTGATCAACCGTCACGCGGTTATCCAGAAGCTAAGTTGCAGGTCAAACTTCCCAAGACTGCCGCCTATCTCCAACAGTTCGAATCCGCGTTGCGCAAACGCAGTGGCTACAAACAATACTTCAAGCCTGGCCTTGACCCCTATTATTCGGTTTACAACGTCGGCCCATATACGTTCAGCCCAGTTAAGGTTTGCTGGATGAGAATTTCCGACGCGCTACACGCTGCCGTCGTGGAAGGCGAGCGGGTTGTTCCTGACAACTCAGTTGTTTTCGTCAGCTTGGAAAGCAGAGAAGAAGCTCATTATGTCTGCGCGTTGCTCAACAGCAGTATCGCCGAGTTCTTGATTAGAAGCTTCTCAGTTCCGGGAAACGGCACTTGGGCTTCGCCACATATTCTGACCAAAATCCGCATTCCGAAATTTGACGCAAAGAACAAGCAACACGTCCGGCTTTCCGAAAACAGCGTTGCCTGTCACGCCGCTGCGCCCTCCGCGAGTGAAACCGACATCGCCCAACTCGAAACAACCGTGAATGAAACCGCCGCTGCCATTTGGGACATCAGCGCCATCGAGTTGCGCGCCATCGAATCCAGCCTCGCCGACTTGCAATAATTCTCGACTCCTCACAGCGCACCGCTCCTCGTTCGACGAGAAGCGGGCGAAGTTACTTCTGTGGGACAATAACCCAAAGCGGTGCTGCGCTTGCCGTGGGCCATTATCTTTCGAGCTGGTGGGTGAGCCGTCCTCTGGTCCATCGACGTTGCAAGTCTTTGTATCCGTGTCATCCGTGCCATCTGTGGTCAAAGCCAACTGCCGTTATTAGGATCATAGGTTGTTACATCGCCGGCAGCGACAGCACTTAGCCATAAACATGCAGTTGAAACCGCCAAGAAAACCGCAGAGACGTGATGAACGCAGAGGGAAACGGCTGCTGGCAATCCCGCCAACCAGTTACTATTCAGTGAAAAAACCCAGCCGCCCCAGCGCTGTCTTCTCTGCGTCCTTTGCGTCTCTGCGGTTCATTGGATGGTCTGTTGCCTACATAGTTACGGCTTAGCGACAAAGTCGAGGTGTTGGCACCGGGCACGCCGGATCAGGGGATCCGGCCTACAACGCCGGGCGGCCCAGCTCGATTCCGCTCCCGGAGTTCTGAGGCTCATTCGTCGGTGCCCAGGCGTTGGAGGCTGGCACCTTTGTGCTGCTCGTCGCAGGTCAACACGAAGGCTCCGTGGATGCCTTCCGGGGTGACAAATCGTTGCAACAGTGCCGCGGGAAATTGAACGGTCTGGCCGCTCGCGCAACGAACGAGCACCTGGCGAATCGTGCCGCGGTAGTAGTCCAGATAGGCCTCCGGCGAGATGTGCAGTTGAAACTCGTAGCGGTTCATAGGTTCCTGGCCGGGTTAAAGTTCACGTTGGCCGGCGCGACTGGCGGGCCGACGATGGTTTTCGGTAGTGATCAGGTTGCAAAACAGCATGGTGACAATGGACGCCAAGGGCCGGGTCGGGGTTTTCCGGGCCGACGAGCGAGCGAACCACGCGCCGAGTGTTCCCCGGAGCCGCCCCGCTTGGCAAGATCTTACTCATGAATCTGCTCTAATCCCGGTGCCTCCACAGGTTGTCGGCAGCCTTGCTGGCCAAGGTGGTCGGGCGCGCGTCAGCGTCTTGGAGTGCGGTGGCCCTCCGCCGCTTTCGAGTGCGCGTCCCCCCAAAGCGCCAGAGGATTCTACTCCTTAGAGCGTGTTTGAAAAGTCGTCAGCGGTAGGGCGAGGCTCCTGCCGAGTCGTTTGGCAGAATCGCTTTGCCGCTGCCATCGAAGCTCGGCTGGAGTCTCGCTCTACCGGCGGACGACTTATCAAACAGGCTCTTACACGTATCATGCCCACGGCGAGGCAATGCGAAAAGCTCCGGTAGGAGCGCCCTGTCTATAGTAACGACCACCTCGGATGCCCGGCCAAGCTCCGTAGGAGCGGCAGGGATGCGCGTTCGCTCGGCCTTCAATGTCTCCAAGGGCGCCGACCTTAAGGCCTCCTACATAGTTCAGTAATCCAAGGCCTTCAGCTTAGCCGTATCCAGGCAGAAGGTGGTAGGGCGTGGGCTACCTGCCGAGCCGCGCTGTGGCTCTGCGGATCGGGCGTCTGACCGCCACCCATTCTTGTGTCACTTTTCAGTGACCGGCGGTCGCCTAAGAGAAAGGCGGCGAAACCCACGTCTGGCGCGGCTCGGCAGGAGCCTCGCCCTACCGCCGCTTGCATAGTTACGGCTTAGCGGGTCCAATCACCAGGCCGGGTCGCCAGCCCCGGCCCCTTTTTATCTGCCGGACATTGCGGAGGTTGAACGCAGAAGGGGCGCAAAGCAGGTCTGAGGCACGTCAGTTCCAGCCCGCCAGGGCGAAAGCGCATAGCCCAGCGTTTCAACGCTGGGGCAGGGCCGCCGCCCGCGGCCAGTCCCGTCCGGGACGACAGAACACCGGCTTGCGGTTCGCCCTTGTCTGTCGTCTGACGGGACTTATCTGGTTTCGGTCACGGTCCCAGCGTTATCACGCTGGGCTAATCCATATCTATGCAGATGAACTGACCACGGATGATACAGATAGGCAGGGTTTTGCAAGGGTTCTTGGCTTTCGCCAGCCAGTCACTATCTGGTGCCCCAACCAGAGCAGAAGAAACCACCGTGCCACCCCATCCCCTCCGTGTCATCCGTGAAATCCGTGATTGGTCCTCTGAATAGTTAGCCCAATCCCGATCACCGAAGTTGGGGAGCACGCCCGCCTCGGGCGTCGCTGGCCGCGCCCGAGACGGGCGCGCTCCCCGTCCTATTTTGGAGTTCGGGCTAATCTCGAACGTCCCTCCGGGGCGGACACGGAACTGTCCAAAAGCTGATGTGCGCCCGAATAGTGCGAAAGTTGCCATTTGGACGAAAAAACAGGGGCGAAAAAACCGTTGACAAGAGGCGCGGAGTCGCGAAAGCTCCGCGCTGCCGGAGTGCAAAGGTGTCGGGGCGGTCCTGCCGGGCGTGAACGTGCTCGGCGGGGCGTCGTGACGCAGCATCCCACCGGCCAAAAGCCGGGTTGGCAAGTGAACAGAGACGCGCAAGAGTTGGATAGCGAAAGTAAGAGTAACATGAAAGTGATCCATAAACTCGAAGACCCAAACGCAGCACTGAACCGAAAGGAGAACCCCATGAGAAGCAACTGTCCCCAGACCGCCCGGTGGCTTCACCGGGTCGGCGACATGCGTTTCCCCGCGGCTCTCGCGGCCGTGCTGGCTTGTGCCTGCATCCCCGCACAGGCACAAACCATCATCCACGTGGGCGGAGAGGGCACCATCGGCGACACCACCCTGCCGACTGTTAGCGAAGGTTCCAAACTTGTTGCGAAACTGCAAAAGGATGGAGCGCATTGGACTGCGGCCGGGGGCGAAGGCATCGTCTATTCGCATCTGACCAGTCCGACCCTGACGGTTCCAACCGGCGGACCGGTGACCCTGAAATTCACCCACCGCTACTTCCTCGAGCAAAACTGGGATGGCGGCGCGCTTTATGTGACAGTAAATGGAGCTGGACCCACCTATGTTGACGCGAGTGCGTTCACCACGAATGGATACACCAGTACCGGGATGATCGGCAGTGTTTACACGGGGGGGGAGCAAACCTTCACCGGTAAGTCCACCGGCTACGACGTCCCAACGCTGATTGAGAGCGTCGTCAGTCTTGGCACCCTGACTGCCGGAGACACCGTTTCCTTCGAATTCCGCGGCGGTTGGGACGACGCTACTGTCGAGGCAGCTCCCAACTGGGAAATCGGCACGGTCGCTGTGCGGGACTCCGCCAACACCGCGCTGCTCAACGTGGATTTTATCAACGGGCCCGCCGGGTTCAGTGTCGTGAGCGACGGGGCGTTGGCAGGTCCCTTTGTCTATCTTGCCCAGAAACACCAGTTCGAAATTAACGGCGACACCCTGGCGGCGGACCGCTATGTTCCGAACACCCCCGGAGCCAACACCATCATTGATCTCAACGATGCCGACCTTGGCGTCGTGCTGCTGGCAGGAACGCTCAACGTGGGTGATTCCTTCACCCTTTTCGGCCTTTCCGGGGGCACCACGCTGCGGGGAAACTATAACAGCATCACCCTTCCCGGCGGAGTGTTGTGGGACCTCTCGCAACTCACGGTGACTGGCAAGATCATTTGCAAGGCGGTGGGTCTCGGACTGCGCGTGAGCGGATACGACAGCACCTACGGCCCATCCTATCTGAATCCCATCGCCAATTTGATGGCGGTCACTCCCAGCGGGACGGGAATTCAAACCGCCGACATCAACTATGGGAATGTTCTCTCATTGCCGGGGATTACGGGCACAGAATACTTTTCCGTCCTGTGGGAGGGCTGGCTCAACGTCACCGTGGATGGAACGGGCGACTACACGTTTGGCACGGCCAGCGATGACGGCAGCGTGCTGTACGCAGACCTGAATGATGACGGGGTTTTCGACCCCGCGACCGAACTGGTCGTGAGCAACAACAAGGATCAGGGGACTACCGTTGTCACAGGCACAGTGGAACTGACCATGCCTTCGGTGCATATAGTCATCGGGTATTATCAGGGTGGCGGTGGCTACTCGATGGCCGCCCGCTTCAACAAGGGCAGCGCGCTTGGCTGGAATGATTTGCAAGCCATCAATGGCAGATCCGGTCACTTCACCCTAACCAACCCGTTTGCGGCCTCGGTGGCGAAGATTACCAGCTTCAGTCCCGCTAGCGTCATTGGCCAGCCTGTTGGCAACGCGGCCGACATCGCTTGGACCGTGCGGTTTGGAACGACGAATTTGTCGCGCCTCGCGCCAGCCTTCACCTTGTCTGCCGGTGCGAAGTGCTATGACAAGACCCCCACGAACCCCACTGCCGTTGAGATTTTCTCCGGCACGCATAGAGACTTCTCGGGTGCCCCGGTGCATTACTTCGTCAAGTCCTCGGATGGCCTGGTCATCAACGACTACACCGTGACGGTCGCAGTAGCACCCAGCGTGGAGCACATCATCATCGCCAATTGGACCTTCAACGATGGAACCGGCGCCGATTCGAGCGGCAATGGCCATAATTTAGGAGGACAAAGCGGGCCCGTGATTGCCAGCCCCGCCACGGGCTGGGGGCCGTCTCCCAACTGCACGTCGCATGGGCCGGGAGCGCGGGATGGTTTTGAGAGCTGGCCCGACCTCTCGGGAGCAGGGATGCCGACCGATGACTTCACCCTGGGCATGTATGTCCAGGGGAACAATCCGCCTTACTCTGGTAGTGGTTCAAGTCTGTTTGCCACCACCGGGAGCTCTGGTAACGGCCTTTGGATTGGCACAAGGGCCATTGGCGGGATCGATAGCTGGGAGGTCATCGTATCTGGAACCACTCTGGCTACTTTCCCCGTGACACCGGGCACCGTTCAGCACATCGAAGTGGCTCGTGCAGCCGGCGTTTGGTCAGTCATGCTCGATGGCGTTGTCCGCGACGTCCCGGTTTCGACCGCCAGCTTTAGTTGGGGTTCCTGTCATGTGGGGGTCAACTCCGGAGGTGGGTCGGGTTACAGCGGTTTATTTGGCGACATCACCATCACGTCGGGGCTGGTCGTCCCGGTCCCCGGAGCGAAGATTGTGACCTTCGGTCCCGGTGCCACCATTGGCACGGTTGCTGCCAACGCGGCCACCATCGCCTGGTCCTATCCGCATGGGGCGAATAAGTCAGACCTCGCGCCCACCTTCACCTTGTCTGCCGGCGCGAAGTGCTATGACAAGAATCCCCTTACGAATCCCACTGCGGTTGAGCTTGCTTCCGGCGCACATAGAAACTTTTCCGGCGGCGCGGTGCATTACTTCGTCAAGTCCGGGGATTACGTTGATTTAGTCAACGACTATGCCGTGACGGCCACCGAGACCCCCGTCAGCGAGGCCTGCCAGATGCTCACCTTCGGGATCCCGGGCTATCCAGCCACCATTGACCAGGTAACGAAGACTATCGCCTGGAAGGTGCCCTATGGGTCTTTGGCGAGCCTCAGCGCCCAGTACACGGTTTCTGCACTGGCCACTGGCAACCCACTCAGCGGCTCGGCCCAGAACTTCTCCGCACCCCCCCACCAGGTAACCTACAGAGTTACCGCTGAGTACACCAACGTCTGGCAGAACTATGTTGTCACGGCCACCGAGATGCCGCGTCCTCCCGGCGACACGAGTGTCGGGCCGGTCTGCTGGTATGATGCTGGCAACGGCGTCACCAATACTGGCGGGGCGGTCTCCGCCTGGAATGACCGGTCGGGCTTTGAGCATCTCGCAGCCCGTGGCGGCGGCACGATAACGCTTGTCGCGAACCAACTGAAGAATTCCCTTCCGGCAGTGCAACTCAGGGGAGGTGGCACCTATCTGAGCTGTGCCGGAACCAATTTTACCAAAGAACAGTACGTGGTGGTGCGTTCGCCGAACGCCACCTGGAACGGCAGCGGCTCCTTCCTCGGACGGCAAGGCACCGGAAACTCCGGAGCACGGTCGTCAAGCTACAATCTGTTCAGTGGCCAAACTGGGTTCTGGGATGACCAGCTTCCGTCTGCTGTTTCCAAGAATGGAATAGCGGTCTCCAGTGGTGCAGGGACTATGGGGCGTGGCGGGTTCCAGCTTGGCCCCATCACCGAATACATGCTTCTCAAGATTACCGTCAATACCAACGCGAATGCGGCGAATCTGGCACAGTATCCATTCTACGAGATCGGGCGGAACGACAACCTGGGCACGATGGACTTTGACGTGGCCGAGATCATCGGATACAGCAGCGCGTTATCAACCGCGGATGAGGCCAAGGTAGGCTCTTACCTGGCGGCCAAGTACGGGCTGTTCACGGCGTATCCTGACTTGACGCCGCAAGCTTTGATAGGCAGTTTTGCGCTCGTTGGCAAGCCGGCCTCGATTAACCAATCAGCGCGCACCATCTCCTTGATTGTGCCATCCGGGACGGTTCTGGCGGGCCTCGCGTCAACCTTCACCTTGTCTCCCGGCGCGAAGTGCTATCCCACGGCTACCTCTGCAGTGGAGATTGTTTCTGGCACTACCACGCTCGACTTTACCAACCCGGTGCATTACTTCGTCAAGTCCTCGGATGGTGCCATCACCAACGACTACATCGTGACGGTCACGATCGGTCCATCATCGACCGTAGCGGACCTTGATGTCACCACCCCCGGGGGCGGCGCGGAGATTTTGAATGGCGGCACGCTCGTCGAAGCCAATCACTTTGGCCAGACTGGACTTATAAGCCCGGTCACAGTCAACGGTGTGGAATTCGGTACCAGTTGGGCGCACATGACTTCCGGTTGGAATACGGGAGGCCAGTGGACGGACGCCGATTCTCAGAGTTTGGTTCTTTCTCTAGGCGGTGGCGACGGGGGCTTCCAGGATCTGATGCGCTCATACATCTGGACCGGGGCAAGTAGTACTCGTATAGATGTCCCTGGTCTTGTAACCGGCCACACCTATCGCCTGCAACTCATTTCGAGCAGTCCACGGGGCGGCAACATAACGCTGGAAGGTTACGCGTTCGGGCCGCTGGCTCCTAACTCCATCCCTCCCAAGGTGTTTAGCTTTACCTGGAAGGCTGCCGACACGACGGCCAACGTGGAGATCATCAGACAAGCCGGCAATTACGGAGGTCAGGACAGCGAGATTCTGTTCAACGGCTATGCCTTACACGACGTGACACCAGCGAGCGACATGGCTGAAATTCTGACCTTCTACATCCCAGGCTCGTTGAGCACCAGTATTGATCAGGGCACGCGTACTATTCGCGTGCATATGTCGCCTGGTACGGTCATGTCGGCTCTCTTTCCCACCTACACGCTGTCCGGCACTGCCACATGCGTGCCGACTTCCCCCCCCAGTGTGGGCATTGACTTCTCCAAGGGTCCGGTACTCTACACCGTCACCTCTTCGGGTGCCCCAGCCATCAAAACGACCTATACTGTGACGGTCGTCACTTACATCAGCGGGTTCGAGGAGACTATCTTCGATGACCCCGCCGGCAACGCGCAGAACGACATCGAGGGGTACCGTAAGCGCGCTCTGTCGATCGGTGCCTCGGATGCGCAGGGCATTCTGACAGGGATCTTCAGCTACCCTAACGACGCAGCCTTCGACACCAGGGCAGCCGAGCTCGGCGCAGTCGGGTTCAATAGTGAAAGCTTTGCGGCACTGTGGATCACCGGCTTCCGCCCTGACGAAGCAGGTGCGTGGGGCTTCCGGTTCGATAACGTGGACGACGACGTGTCGTTCTGGATTGACATGGACGGGAACGGGGTCTTCGAAATCGGGAATCGCTTCTACTATCGCGGCTGCTGCGCCGCTAGCGGCGACCAGTACACTCCGTCGGTTATGGCAGGAACGACGTATCTGTTCGGCATCCCCATGCGCGACAGCGGCGGTGGCGGAATTCTGCTCAATATGCAGTTCAAGCGCCCGAGCGGCGACTGGACGACAATCAACCCGTCGGACCCCGCCCAGGACGGGCTATGGCGGATCACCCCGCAAGCGTGGATGACGAGCTTCGGGGCCAACGTCGCCGGGAGCAGTGCCGCGATTGGCGCGGTTGTTGGCAACAAGATCAGCATCGCCTGGACCGTGGCCTACAGTATGACTCCCGCGGAGATAGCGGCCCTCGCGCCTGAATACACGCTGTCCACCAACGCTACCTGCAATCAGCCAAACGGCGGCATCCCCACCCCGAACTTCGGTACCGGCCCGGTGGATTACACCGTCATCTCGTCGGATGGATCCATCACCAACGTCTATACGGTGACGGTCACCAAGACGCCGACGCCCGTGGGCTATATGGCGCTCGTGCTGGCTACCGATCCAACCGTTTATTGGCCACTGCATGAGCCTGCCGGACCTATAGCGTTCGATTATACTGGGGCTAACAATGCTGCCTATAGCGGCAGCGGCGTGACCTACGGCGTGCCTGGTCCTGTCGGATCCGTAGCCGCTAGCTTGGACGGCGTAGCTGGCACGAAGATTGTGGCGCCGTATTCTGCGGCCCTCAATCCCAGCGGACCCTTTACAGTTGAATGCTGGATTAACCCGGCGAACACGACTTCTGGCAGCCGTGTGCTCGTCATTGATATGATTAACGGACAAAACCTGGCGAACACAGGCGACCGGAGCGGCTGGGCTTTCCGCCAAAGTGGCGCTACGTTGCAGTTCCTGATTGGCGACGACAGCATACCTAACGGAGGTTACTCCTTAACGGCAACAACGCCGGCCGTTCTCACAGCCGGAACTTGGCAGCATGTTCTTGCAACCTACGATAGCGCAACCACGAACGTAAGCATCTGGGTCAATGGTTCATCGGTGTTGAGCCAGACGGGACCGAAGCAACTCTTCCCGAATTTTGCTGCCCCGACGATGATTGGCGACCGTGGTTATGGCGGCTGGATATACAATGGATCCATCGCCCACGTGGCGCTCTACAGCCGTGCGCTGACGGCGCAGGAAATCCAGTCGCACGCGCAGAACGCTCCGATCCTGCAAGTTGGCCAATCAGGGGGCAAGGTGGTCCTCACCTGGGTGCCCGGCGGCGGCGGACTGCAGGCAGCCCCGGTCGTGACCGGTCCCTACACCAATGTTCCGGCCGCGACGTCGCCCTGGCCGATTACGCCCTCGGCTGGCAGCGGGTTCTGGCGCGTGAAGTTCTAGGGAGGAGTCTCATAGGATCATTGCATATGCCGGCGGCCGGGAGTGCTTCTCCCGGCCGCTTTTAGTTGAGTTATTGACTCCTGGTTTGCCCGCCGCCGGTGGTTCTATCCTCCGGCGGCGGGTTTCGTTCCCTGAGTAGCTTCGACCTCCAACTTTGGACGCGCATCGGGGCCATGAACCGGCGAAGCAGTGACAGCGTAGTGGAACAGGCTTTCTGCCTGTTCGGCCCGAACAGGCAGGAAGCCTGTTACACTACCCGGTTCATG
>CAINDV010000880.1 GCA_903847485.1 uncultured Verrucomicrobiota bacterium | reverse complement strand
ACCGGCCCGATGACAAGCTGCTGAGCTATCTCAAAAGCCTGTGACGCAGGCCCTGTTTTATGCCGCATCAAGCTGGTGGTTCCTCCAGGAAAATCAGAGCCGTTCGCCAGCCATGCGGCATAAAACAGGATGCGGCATAATTGCATTCAGTGACTTCGTGCGGTTGGCCGAACTCATCTATAGTCACCTTGAGTGCAACAACGGAGAGATGGCAAACAACATCGCGCCCGTGCTGCTGCTTCGTGCCGAGGAGTTCCTCCCGCTCCTTGACGACCACGAACTGGACCCGTTGATTCCCGCCTACTACTCGCTGGTGGATCATTGGGGCAAACAACTGCGCGAGCGATTCGAGATTCGGGCGGACCAGTCGAAGGTTCTTGTGAAGGAGCGGGAGCGGCTGCTGGTTTTCTCAGATGAAGGCATCGCGCCGGTTGTCCAAGGCTTCGACCGTCGCACGATGGAGTTTCCGCTCAAAGCCGGCCGCATCACCGCGGTTGACTCGGCCACTGAACGCCAAGTCCAACTTGCGGATGTTCTCGCCGGAGTCGTGGCCGGGGCGTTGAAGTCTGAGAACCGCACGAAGGAAGGAACATTTGAGCGCCAAGCCCTGGAGCTGTGTTTCGAGAAGCAATTGGTCATGGGAGGGATTTGGCCAACCCAAGAAGTCGATCCATCGAGACTTGGAACCGATGAGCTGCCCACAGAAAGCCAGTTCGATCTCCCCACTTACTCGATGATAGTGTTGCAAAAGCACCCCAGCACGAGGAAACCGGAGGTATGAGCACTCCGGCGTTCTGGTGGTGATGTTGGCGGCGAGTGAGTTTCAAGCGGTGCTGGCCTGGCGCCAAGCGCCAATGACTCCATCGCACAGCGCGTCCACCTGCGGATTCAGGTTTTGCTGCTCAGGATGCGCACGCAGCCAGGCCACCGACTCCCGAATGCCCACGCGAAAGGGCTTCCGGCACTGGAATCCTGGCACGAAACGCCTGATCTTCGCGTTGTCGAAAATGCCCGGATGAGCCTTGTCGCCCTTCAGTGTGCCAGTCAGTTGTGGGGCTGTCTGACAGATGAATTCAGTGGGTACCTGGACGATGTCCGGCGAGGGCACGCCCAACGCCGCCGCGATCTCGGCGCAAATCTGATTCCACGTCAGCACCTCATCGCTGGTGATGTGAAACGCCTCGCCCACGGCCTTGGCCTGGCCCACCAGTCCGCTCAGACCTGCGGCGAAGTCCGTCGCAGCGGTTAGTGTCCAGCGGTTCTGACCATCATCGGGGACGAACACCGGTTGGCCCCGCTCCAGCCGCGCCGCGAAAGTGTAACTCGAACTGGAAACCGGATTGGGAATCCAGCGCTGTGAGTAAGTGTGGGAGGGGCGCACGATAGTCACCGGAAAGCGGGTTTCCTCCCAGCGTTCGCGCAGCCATTGTTCGCACGCCAGTTTCTTCTGGGCGTAGTCCCACCAGTTATTACCCAGCGGGGCCTCCTCGGTCATAGGCAGCCGTCGGGGTGGCCGGGTGTAAACTGTGGCCGAGCTGATGAAAAGGTATTGCGGCACCGCGTTGTGAAACAACTCGTAATCCACCTGCACATCGCTGAGGTCGAAGCCGAGGAAATTGATAACCACGTCAGGTTGCACCCCGTGCAGCGCCGCCCGCATCGCCGCGAGGTCTCTGCGCTCGGCCCGGATAGCGCGGTATTCAGCCGGTACGGCGATCCGACCACGGGTCACGACCAGGATTTCATGGCCGTGCTCGTGCAACCGAGCCGCGCAGTCTGTAGAGAGATTTCCCGTGCCGCCGATCAATAGAATTTTCATGGGTTAGGGAGTTGGCCTATCCAGCTCAGAACCGTTCAACTCGAAGCCAGTGTGGCAGACCAAGACCGGCGTGGGCAATCAGCGATTTCCCGCCACGGCAGGCCAATCTGTATTGCCACCGGCTTCCGACGGTTCCCAGCTTAGCCAATTGCCACTGACGCGAAAGCGGCGCGGTCGGCGACGGGGTAGCGCCGCGGGCTGAAGTGCAGCGCCCGCACGGTCGCCGCCCGGAGCATGCGCCTGGGACCCGGTCCCCGGGCGTGTCCTGGCGGTCGCCAGCAAGCTTGCAAGCAAAGCAGCATGCCAGCCAACTTGCTGGCCAGCCCGTCAGCCTGCCGCCAAGCTTGTTTTCAAACCCGCTTGCATGCCAGCACGCTGGCATGTTAGGAAACAAGCATACAAGTAAGTGGGTAATCGCTACCGGGAGGTAAGGGATGGGAACTGTCATCGCGTTGACGAACTCGAAAGGGGGCGTGGGCAAGTCCACCGTGGCCGTGCATCTGGCGGCGTGGTGT
>CAINDV010000879.1 GCA_903847485.1 uncultured Verrucomicrobiota bacterium | reverse complement strand
TTACCGGCCACGGCCAGCGCCGCGTCTTTTCCCCGGCTTCTCCGGGGCGTGGGGCGGGCGGTTAGGTGACCTCTTGGCACTCGCCGGACAGGCCGTACCCATCCGGCACCTCGCCGTTCTTCCGCTCGATGGTACCTTGGAGCCGAGCCAACCACACCCACCACACAACGAAACCCGTTGTTGTTGTTGCGATTGTCGGGCAGGTTGTTGTTGCGATACGAAGAGGACAGGTTCGCCGGATTATCGTTGTTCCACGAACCGCCCCGCAACACGCGCTTCGGCCACCCGCGCCACCTTCGGTATAGCCGCCTCTAAGGACGGCAAGACCGAAATTCTCCTAAAATTTTTCGGCTCGCTGCGCTCGCCGGGAGAGAATAAAGGGGAAAAGGGCAAAGGGATAAAGGGTAAAAGAGCTAAGGGAAAACGGAGGTCACCTAGGAGCCGAGCCAACCACACCCACCACACAACGAAACCCGTAGCGGTAGTAGTTGCGACGGTCGGGCAGGCAGTCGCCGCGATACGAAGAGGACAGGCCCGCCGGATTACCGCCGCTGAACCACGAACCGCCCCGCAACACGCGGTATATCCGGTCACTGTCATACCAGTCTTCACACCATTCCCACACGTTGCCGCCCAAGTCATAAAGGCCAAACTGGTTCGGCTTGAAGCTGCCCACCGGGGCGGTTTCGACATAGCCGTCGTTGTAACCGGTAATCAAGCTCCCGTATTTCCCCTTGGTACTCTCGTCACAGTAATTCCCCGCCCCGCTCGGCGGCGGCCAGGCCGTGCCCCACGGATACACGTCTTTGATTTTGCAATCCTTGTCCTTCGGCGTGCTGCCGCTTTCTTCCGGCAGTCCCACCGCCACGCTCCACTCCGCGTCCGTCGGCAGCCGGAAGACAAACTTGCCTTTGAGGTTGTCCGGCAACCCCGCCGTCAGCCGCCGGCAGAACTCTTTGGCGTCCTCCCAACTCACCGTCTCCACCGGGTAATCGGCTCCCGTCTTGTAGGTGCTCGGATTCTTACCCATCAGCGCCTGATACTGGCCCTGCGTGACTTCGTATCGGCCCATAAGGAACGGCTTCACACTCCCGCGCCCCGGCACCAGCGCCAGTTCCAGATTCTTCGCCCCGCTGGGCAGCCCCGGCAGCGCGAACTCAAACCTCTTGCCCGAACCGCCAGCCCCGCGCGCCCCGCCGTGGTTGAGGATGAGCACGGTGGCCGGTTTCATCTCCTGGAAGATGTCTTTCGCCTTCAGCTCGGTCCGGGCCTTGGGCACGGGCACACCGTAGGGATAGGGCGTCTTGAGCAAGCCGCGGGCTTCGCGCAGCGGGATGGCAAAGTTCACCCGCTCCGGCAGCATATCCGCATTCTCCAAGAAATACTTGGCGTTGAGCTTGGAGACGACGATCCCGATTACCTCACCGCGGTCGTTGACGAGCGGGCCGCCGCTGTTGCCGGGGTTGACCGCCGCGTCAATCTGGAGCATCTCAATTTTTTCGTCGCGCTTGGCGTTGAGCTTGCCCTCGAAGATCGAGGCGGTGGCCGAACCGATGATGGTCGAGAGCGGAAAGCCGATGGTAATGACGACTTCCCCCGGTTTCAATTTATCCGAATCGCCCAGCGGAGCGGCGGTGAGACCCTTGGCCTCGATCTTGAGCAGGGCGAGGTCTTTGTAGGCGTCGGCCTCGAGCACCTTGGCACGGTGGATAGTGCCGTCGTGGAGGACCACATCAATTTTGTCCGCGCCGTCCACGACGTGGTTGTTGGAGAGGATGTAGCCGTCCGGGTGGACAATGAAGCCGGAGCCGGAGCTTTCCACGGTGGCGGCATCGCCGATGTCGGCGAGGCCGAAGGCGGCCATCACGGCGCGCAGCTCGGCGGGCACGGCGGCGGCGGAGCGGGGTGAATCAGCGGCGAACGCCGGCCCGCCACGCAGGGCGAGCAGGCACAGCAGAGTGAGCAGCAAAGTTTTCATGGCTTCCGGGGAGGTATGATGCCGGGGCGGCGCGGTTTGGCGAGCAGAATAGCGGTGCTTGGAACCCGCAGGCGTTGGGAGGTGGGAAAAAAGGCTTGGCGCAGGCGGTGTGAGCGGCGTTAAATGCTGGCACCCCGACTATGATCTGGATTCAAAACTACGATCCGCTGCACAGCGCCGTGCTTTCAACCTTGGTGGCGGCGCTGCCGCTGGTGGTGCTGCTGGGGGCCATCGCGTTCCTGCAAATGCGGGCACATCTCGCCGCGCTGCTCGGCTTGGGGACGATCCTGGTGGTGGCGGTGGGCATCTTCGGGATGCCGTGGAAGTTCGCCGGGACCAGTGCCGCCTACGGTGCCGCCTACGGACTGTTCCCCATCGGCTGGATCATCCTCAACCTGATCTTTCTCTACGAACTCACCTGCCGGAAGCATCTGTTCAACGTGCTGCGCGCCAACCTCGGCGCACTTTCGCCGGACCCGCGAGTGCAAGTGATTCTGGTGGCGTTCTGCTTCGGCGCGTTCTTCGAGGGCGCAGCGGGGTTCGGCACGCCGGTGGCGGTGACTTCGGCACTGTTGATCCAGCTTGGCTTCAAACCGCTCCAGGCGTGTGGGTTATCGCTCATTGCCAACACCGCGCCGGTGGCGTTCGGCGGGCTGGGCACGCCGATCATTGCGCTGGCGAAGGTCACGGGCATTGATGAAATCCTGCTCTCGAAAATGATTGGCCGGCAGCTTCCGTTCTTCTCGCTGATGATTCCGTTCTGGGTGGTGTGGACGCAGGCGGGCTTCCGGGGAATGTGCGGTGTGTGGCCGGTGGCGCTGGTGGCGGGGGCGGCGTTTGCGGTGCCGCAGTTCCTGATTTCCAACTTCCACGGCCCGTGGCTGGTGGACATCGTGGCGGCGCTGTGCTCGCTGGCGGCGACGGTGACGCTGCTCAAGTTTTGGCAGCCGCGCGCGACGGCGGAAGCGGCGGCCCACACGCCGGTGGCGGGCGCCGAAACGATGTTCCTGGTCCGGCAGCACGGCATGGTGAGGCGGGCTTGGCTGCCGTGGATTTTGCTCAGCGTGCTGGTCTTCATCTGGGGCGTGCCGAAGTTCAAGACCGCCGCCGACGCCGTGTCCGCGCCGTCGTGGCCGGTGCCGGAGTTGCATGAAAAAATCCAGGCCGCGCCGCCTATCGCGCATCCGCCGCCAGCCGGGCAGTCGCCGAAGAACGAGCCGGCGGTCTTCCGGTTCAACTGGCTCTCGGCCACCGGCACCAGCATCTTCGTCGCGGCGCTGCTGGCCGGGGCGTTCATGGGCTACCGACCGAAGGAGATGGCGCAGATCTACGGCGAAACGATCTGGCGCATCCGGTTTTCGCTGCTGACCATCGCCGCCATGCTGGCGCTGGGCAGCGTGACACGCTACTCCGGCACGGACGCCACGCTGGGTCTGGCGCTGGCGCAAACCGGTTGTCTGTATCCGTTCTTCGGGACGCTGCTCGGCTGGCTGGGCGTGGCGCTGACTGGTTCGGACACGTCGTCTAACGTGCTCTTCGGCAGCCTCCAACGCATCACGGCGGAGCAAACCGGCGTCAGCCCCACACTCATGGCGGCGGCGAACAGTTCCGGCGGCGTGATGGGCAAGATGGTGGATGCCCAGAGCATCGTGGTGGGGTCCACGGCGACGAACTGGTATGGCCATGAGGGGGAGATTTTGCGCTTCGTCTTCTTCCACAGTATCGCACTGGCGGCGCTGATGGGCTTGCTGGTGCTGGCGCAGGCTTATGTGCCTGGGTTCACGGCGATGGTGCCGAGGTGAGGGGGAAGGGAAATCCGAAATCCGAGGGCCGAACGGGCGGTTGCAGCGAGCTGGTTCCAAGTCGCAGTTCTTCCGGGAACCCCAGCGACTTTTCGGATTTCGGATTTCGGATTTCCTTCGGATTTCGAGTTTCGGATTTTTCCACGCTTCCTCCTCACGTCACCACTCACAGCCTTCGGTTTGGTTTGACCCACAGGAAGCGCCTCCCTAGCCTCTGAGCCATCAACGGACTCTCTATGAATACTGCAAACTTTTCCTCGGCTGCGGACCGGCAGGCCGCGCTGGTTTCCCGGCGACAATTGCTCTGGCGCGGCGGCGCGGCACTGGGTTTGTGCGCCGGTTGGCTGGCGCTGGCGGGCTGCGCCACCACAGGCAACGCTCCGTCGGCGACCGCGAACCCCACCGACAACACCGCCCAGACGGGCGCGAGCGCCGTGCTACGGGTGGGCGTCTGCGCCAAGCTGCCGCCGATCGTTTCCAAGTCTGGCGGGGCTTTCACGGGCTTCGAGGCGGATTATGCTAAGGGTCTCGCGGCGAGCCTGGGGCGGCGGGTGGAATTCGTGGACCTGCTGTGGGCTGACTTGCTGCCGGCGCTTCAGAGCGGCCGGGTGGACATCGTTATGTCGGGGGTTTCCGTGACGCCGGAGCGGATGATGATTGTGGATTTCGCGCGGCCCTATCTACGCTCCGGGCTGGCGATGGTCGCCCGCCGCAGCGAGGTGGCGACGATGAGTATGTTCTTCAACAAGACGGTGCGTATCGGCGTGAAGCCGGGCACCACCGGGCAGTATTATGCGCAGTCCCAGTTCCCGCGGAACCCGCGCACTTCCTACCTCGATCTGGCGGACGCCGCGAAAGCGATGCAGGCCAAGAAGCTGGACCTGTTCATCATTGACGCGCCGATTGCGTGGTGGATGGTGGGCCAATATGAAGCGGCTGGCATCACGGTCATGGGCGACCTGTTGAACACTGAGTATCTGGCTTGGGCGGTCGCCAAAGGCAACACCGAGATGCTCAACGCTGCGAATGATTACTTCGCCGCGAGCACTAAGGATGGCCAGCAACAGGCCATCCTGCGCCGCTGGCTGGGAGCTTTTTACCAGCCCTGAGGTCGTAGCCCTGCCGTAGGACAGGCGGCGCGCCTGTCTCTGACAGCGAAGCGAAACCTCCCTGGTGATGGAATCCTAGTACATGGACAAAGTAGTAACATCCTATATAGTTGGGGCGGCATGAAGCGCATCAACGTCACTTTGCCGGCGTCCGACCGGCAGACCCTCAACCGATTTCGGTCCCAGGGGTGCCACCGGGCGCGGGAAACCAACCGGGCGCATATTCTGGCCGCCTTGGACGACCACCTTCCCGATGCGCAGATCGGGGCGGTGTTGGGGGTGAGCCGCAAACTGATCTGGCGTACCCGCTCGGCCTATGAAGAATACGGCCTGGCCTATGCCCTCCACGATGTGAGCCGTCCGGGAGCGCCCCGCAAGTACCGT
>CAINDV010000878.1 GCA_903847485.1 uncultured Verrucomicrobiota bacterium | reverse complement strand
GGTTGCGAACTCCTTGCGGCAAGCCTAGCTTTCGTGCGGTGACTGGATCGCGACAAGAACGCCAAACGAGTTGGCACGTCCTGAACGTTTAGACTTACCTTCCTCATTCATGAACAAGAAGAAAATGAACCATATACAACGGTTCGATGACAGAGGTGGACCCCATCTTTTAGACCACGAAGCGCAGAAAATAAGATAGACTCTCCCGGCCTGCTGTCATGGTTGCTTTTGTGTGTGGTTCACTCCGCGCTTCAAAATCATTGGGAAAAGAGAGAACGAGCGGTGCGTGGCACGGCCCGTCCTCCCTCTCCCTTTTCTTCGGGTGCCAATACTTACCGCCGCAGGCGGTCTGATTTCAAGTTTTTCTGCACGGCGTGGGGCCTTTGGGTTGCATCGCTTCCCAAGTGGCGGGCTGACCGCCATGAGCGCCCGGATCAAAGTACACTTCCGCGGGCGTCGCATAGCCCAACGCCTGGTGCGGTCGCTCCTGATTATAGCCGTCAAACCACCGGCCCAACCCGCGGCCGGCGGCCAGCCCGTCGCCGTAATCCTGCAAATCGATGTCCTCATATTTCGCGCTCCGCCACAGCCGTTCGATAAACCGGTTGTCCAGCCAGCGGCCCCGCCCATCCATGCTCACCTCCACCCCCGCCGATTCCACCGCGTCGATAAACATCGGCGCGGTGAACTGCGCCCCTTGATCGGTGTTGGAAATCAGCGGCGCCTGTCGGCCCGCCCGCAGCGCCACCTCCCAGGCGTCCACACAAAACGCCGCCTCCAGCGTGTTGCTCAACCGCCAGCCCAACACGTACCGACTCCACCAGTCCATCACCGCCACCAAGTACATGAATCCCCGGGCCATGGGCACATACGTAATATCCGCGCACCAGACTTGGTCCGGCCCCGTAACTTCCAGATCCCGCAACCGATACGGATAAATCTGGTGCCCTGGTCCCGGCAGGCTTGTCTTGGGCTGGGCGTAGATCGCGGTGATCCCCATCAACCGCAGCAACCGCACCACCCGCTTGCGATTGGTCACCAGGCCCTCGCGACGCAAGCTCACCGTCAACTTGCGACTGCCGTAAACCGGATGCGCCAAGTGCAGCTCGTCCAACCGTCGCATCAGCGCCAGGTTCTCGTCCGTCTCCGGAGCGCACTGGTAATAGTAACTGCTGCGACACCGTTCCAGCAGCTCGCATTGATGCCGCACACTGACTTGCGGATCGGGACCGATCAGTTCCTGCAAACATGTTACAGCCCCAGTTGTCTGGACTTTTTTTTAAGCCAGTCCAGATCCACCGTCAGTTGCCCGATCTTCTGATGCAACTGCGCAATCAACTGCTCCTGGTCCTCCGTCCCCGGTTCTCTCGGCTCGAACAACTCGGGCATATGATCCCGAATGGTCGCCCGCCATTGCGTCACTTGCGTTGGATGCACCGCGTACTCGCGCGCTAATTGCGCGACCGTCTTAAGCCCCACCAGGGCTTCGAAACCCACTTTGGCCTTGAAGGCCGCACTATGCCGTTTGCGTTTTGCTTTCATGCGTCTGCTTTCTCTCAGTTCCAGCAGACCGACGAAAGTCTATCTTAACCAGTGGTCTAGTTTTTGGGGTCCACCTCTGTGCGCAGCGGCTCCACCATTTATGCTTATGTCGATGGTCGTTCGCTTCCCGCGACCGCTTCCGCCGCGGGAAACACCCGCAGCACTGACGGCG
>CAINDV010000877.1 GCA_903847485.1 uncultured Verrucomicrobiota bacterium | reverse complement strand
TCCGTGGGTTTCACCCACGGAAACCCGTCCCTAGAGATCGTTCGACCCTGAAGGGGTCGAACCAGGCGTATTGTTCGGCCCCTTCAGGGCCGGCATCTGGCTTGCCGGTAGTCCGTGGGTTTCACCCACGGCTATTCACGTTGTTCGCCTCCGGCGAACCGTCGCGTGTGCTTGGCCTATGTAAATTGCATCTCAGTTGGCTTAGGAGATGAAACATCCCGATACAAACGAATGTCTGGCTGCGAAGCCAAATTACTTTTTGCGTGCCTTGGTCTGGGGTGGCGTAGGTTCGGTATGCAGCCTAGTAATTCTCTGGGCTCTTATGTTTCTGGTAAAACCAGCGCAGCCCGCCATTTCGTTCCCCTTGGAGTGCTTTGTCACATGGCTTCACGAAACGTCTGGGATATTCCTTTTCGGAGGCCACGACATACCCCAAGTCTTCTTCTGGCATTCCGTCTATTTCCTCTTTGTCGGTTTTGTGATCGGATTTGCCCTGCGACTGTTCATCGCCTTCGTCAGCAGGCTTCAGGATTCCATCGGCCAGCGCTCACATGACAACGCTTGACCTGACATTCGCCACCACCGTCGTCACCCGCCTGGGCCGCAAGCCGGACGCGGTTATCCCGATCTTGCAGGCGCTGCAGGAGCATTACGGCTATCTGCCGGAGGAGGCGCTGCGCCGCGTGTGCGAGGCGTCGGACATCACGCCCGCCGCCATCAACGGCGTGGCGAGCTTCTACGACATGTTCCGGTTCTCGCCGGTCGGCAAGCATCTCGTGCGCGTCTGCACCGGCACCGCGTGCCACGTGGCGGGCGCGGGGCGGGTCGAGGACGCGCTCCGCCGGCACCTGCGCATCCCGGCGGGCGGCGACACTGACGCGGACCGGCAGTTCACCATCGAACAGGTCGCCTGCCTCGGCTGTTGCACGCTCGCGCCGGTGGTGAAGATCGGCGACACGACGTTCGGCCACACCACGGCGGAGAGGGTGCCCGACATGATCCGCGAATACCTCGCCAGCCGCGCGACGGCGACGGCAGTGAAGTCCACCGAGGAGCGGCAAACGCACAGCGGCATCGCTGGCGTGGCGGAAATCCACGTTGGCCTCGGCTCGTGCTGCATGGCCAAGGGCAGCGACCAATTGTTCCACGCGCTGGCGGAAAACGCGGCGTCGTGCGGCGGCAAGGTGGTGGTGAAGCGCGTCGGCTGCGTCGGCATGTGCCATCGCACACCGATGATCGAGGTGACGCAACCGGGCAAGCCCGGCACGTTCTACGCCGACCTCACGCCGTCCCAGGCGCGGGCGCTGGTGCAGCGGCATTTCCGTCCGCGCGGCTTCCTCCAGCGCGCCTCGCGGCTCTGGACGCGCGCGGTGGATTCGCTGCTGCTCGAAGACGCTTCGCCCCAGCAGGAAGTCCAGCGCTTCTCCATGAGCAAGCGCGATCTGAACGTGCGGGCCTTCCTGGACAAGCAGGTCCACATCGCCACGGAGCACTTCGGACAACTCGATCCGCTGGACCTCGACGAGTATCTGGCGCATGGCGGTTTCGGAGCGCTGGCGAAGTGCCTGGGCCTCAGTCTTAGTAGCACAGGCTTCCAGCCTGTGACCGCAGGACAGGCTTCCAGCCTGTCGGAGGCCCCAGCAACCGTAGGCAAGATGCCCGCGCTACCTGACAGGCAGGATGCCTGTCCCACTAGTGCGGACATCATTTC
>CAINDV010000876.1 GCA_903847485.1 uncultured Verrucomicrobiota bacterium | reverse complement strand
TGCCACCCGAGGACCGGCTGGTCCTGGGGGGCGGTCACATCTGAAACCTGGGGCTGCCGGCACCCCAAAAACGCCGGTCTACTTCGGAATTCGGGTTCATGGCAGGAAGAGGACTTCGCGAAGCTGGAGGTATTGCCGCGCAAGGGCGAACCGGTTTCCGCCATCAATCCCCGCGAGAAGGCATGGTCGCTGGTGGAAGAAGGGCTGAAGAAAGTGGTGGAAAAGGCGCGGGCGCTGCGGCACGACGGAGGCGCGGGCCGCGAGTAGCCGCCGGCGTTGGTCGGCGCTAACTGCCTCCGCCCCCCTACGAAGACCACCGCTGACCTGGCCAGCGACCCGTGGGTGCCTTGGCGCAGCCTCAGCCTCACCAACGGCCTGGTCTATTTCAGCGATCCCGACTGGACGAATCATCCCACCCGTCGCTACCGCCTCCGCTCGCCGTGAGGGCAATGCCACGGCTGGTGGTCGGGCGACGCGCTTATTCCTGGGGGTAGAGCAACACCCGGTCGTGAACCATCAGCAGAAGATCATTCTTGCCGTCGCCCGTCACGTCCATGACGACGGCCTCGCGCGGTTCGGGCATGTCGGTGCGGCGATTCCGAAAAGTTCTCTCCTCAAACACCGGCCAGCGGTTGCCTGCCGCCAGCTTGTGCTGCGGAGTAAATTCCACCAAGTCCACATAACCGCGTGCCGTTTCCAGAAACACGATGTCCTTGCGCCCGTCACCATTCAGATCGCCGGTTACGATGTCGCGCAACTGGCCCTGTTTGATAGGCGTTTCGTAGCTGTCCGTTGCTTCCAAGTCCCACACCGGTCCGTCGAGGGCCAGCAGGCCGATGGCGTTGACTCCGGGAAACGCGAGGACCGGAGGGTTCGTGCCGCGGGCGGGGAGCGCCTGCACGGCGTCGAAGTCAGACACCGGCAGCGGAAGATTGCGCGCGACCTGCCAGATGCCTGTAGGGCTGCGCTCGCAAACGGTGAGCGCGTGGCGGGCCGCATCCAACAGGAAGAGCCGGGGCACGGGCGGGTCGTCGGCACGTCCGGCGTCCGTGCCTGGGCTGAACGCCGCGCCGCCAATCATGGAGTCGCTGGACGTACCGTTGATCTGCTCCCGGACTTGGAAGACCCAGCCAGCACGTTTGGAGCGGGCGTCGGCCTCGCCGCTGGGCTTCAAGATGACGGCGCGCAGAAAATTCCTCTGCGGTAGCAGCAATTCCGCGCGGCCGTCGCCGTCCACGTCACCAAAGCTCAACCAAGGATCTTCCAAGGCACCGCCGGGCACCGGGACATCCAATTCTTCAAAGGTTCCGCCCGGCTTCTGGCGCAGCACCTTCACTTTCTCGAACGGCGAAAGAATGACCAAATCAGGCAGTCCATCCTGATCCAGGTCGTGGATGGCAAAGGCGGAGGGATTGGACTTAAACCGCTCGTCCAGCGATTGCGTGCGGAGGCGTCCGTCCGCCGCTCGAATGACGAGGGAGCGTTTGCCATCGTTGTCCGTAATGAGCACCAACGACGCCGAGGCGTTGGTCTGCAGCGGACCCACGGCCATGACCAGCGGCTTGCCCTCGGTCGGGATCAGGTTGGGAAAGGGCAATCGTCCCTTGGGGTCGAGTCGCGTCACGCCAACCTGGCGTTCGTCCGGGCTGAGGAGAAAAAGCTCGGGCTGACCGTCGCCATCCCAGTCCGCCGCCTCCAAGCGGCTGACACCAGACAGGCTGGGGAATGTTTGCGGCGTCCCCCAGGTGCCGTCCGGCTTTGGGGGATAGATCGAAACCTGGCCGTTTTCCGGTTCGGCGACGATCAACTCCGGTGCGCCGTCCCGGTCCAGATCCGACCACAACAGCCCGCGGCTGGCCTTGGCGGTTCGCTGCAATGGGATGACGTTGAACTGGCCGGCGCGCCAACCCGAGCTGAGGGATTCCCCGGGTTGCTGCCGAAAACGAGAAATGGCGGCCCGCCCTGAATTCTGCGCGATGGTCACCAATTGCGCGTCGGCATTGGTTTCGAGATGATCCAGGCACAATGCGCGGATGGCTGGCAGTTTGAAGTAGTATTCCGGACCAAGCTGGCCGTCGGCCCCTTGCAGTCGCACACGGATGGGCGTCTGGCTTTCCCAATTCGCCAGCAGGAGATCATTTCGCCCGTCGCCATTCAGGTCGGTGATCTGCGCCAGGCTCGCAGTTGTGGCGAGTGGTATCTTCAGAGGCTCGGCCAGTGTGCCGTCCGCCTTTTGAGCCAGGAAGTAGAGGTGACTCTCCGCCAATAAGAGCAGGTCCGCGAGCCCGTCCCCATTGATGTCTCCTGCCACCAGGGCGTTCGCCGAAAAAAGGCCATCGTCCAACGGCCAGCGTTTGGGGGCTGACCAGCCGTTTGTGCCCTGGTTATAGAGCACGATCAGCTCGCGTGGATCGCCGAAATAAGCGATGTCCGGCCGACGGTCACCGTTGAGATCAGTAAGGACAAGCGCTGCAATGCGCTTTTCCGAGGCGAGCGAGTCGAGACGAAACCGGGCCTCGGGGGGTAGTTCGTTGAGGTCGCGCCTGACCCCTTCGATGCGCGGGACGGACGTGTTTGTGCGACCGGTCTGATTGTAGAGCAGACTGATCTTCGACCGCGAGTTGTTGACCACGACCACATCGTTCAGCCCGTCGCTGTCAAGGTCAGCCACGTTCAGATGGCTGATGAGTGGGTCAACCGGGAAAACCTCGACGCCCGTAAAGCCAAAAGCGGGCGGGCTGTTGCTGGCTGGCGCGGCGCACGAAGCGAAGCACCCCAGAGTAAGCAGCAAGCCGTTCAACGTCATTTTCAGCGGAGCAAACACAAGCCGAGTATGGGCGCGGATCTCTAAATCAGCCAGCCGAAGTTTCCGAAAATCCATGAAAAGCGACCCCATGCGGCGACTGGCTGAGGGCAAGGCGGAATTCCACCAGGCCCGGTTGGCGGTCTCCACTACAGGTCTGTTGGGCCAGCAGGACGGCACCCATCTAGTAAAGGAGACCTTTTGATACCGGTTCATCTGGAGAAATTGGACTCGTTGCGTGCTGAAAGACAGATCATCCCGGAACTCTGCTATCAAAAACGAAACGGCGGTTTGACGAATCAAACCGCCGCCCAAAAGAACGGGACCAGCCAAAAAACTGCTAGGCAACCGACTTCCTACGCCAGAGCAAGGCGACCAAGCCAACGACCAGAACGGCCGTCGTCGTCGGTTCCGGGGTGTCCAGCGCGAAGGCGAGATCAATAGGCTGGCCAACCATGGAAGGATCAACGCCAGCGGGATAGAGCATGTCCTTGAAGGTGATTCGGGTGCTCCCCACGGAGCTGTTGGTACCGTAAACGGCGGACACCCCGGAGTGGCCAGCCAGCCAATCACGAGTACTCCATCCAAAAAGCTGCCCTCCCGTTGTGACCGCCTGAATACTCAACCAGTAGGTGGTCCCAGCGACTTGTTGAAACGCCACCCCACTCGCTGCCCCAATTGTGCCCAGCGGGTTGACGAAATCGTACTTAAGGGTCTGCGTGTTGTCACCAGGAATTACCGCCGGCGTACTCGGATTCCAGAACATCTGCTGTGGCGTGGTGGCATACGGGCTGGAACCTCCCGTGAGGGTAGTCGTCCACAGCAACGCGCCCGGCCGTTCGTAGCCAATGCCGCCAGTGCCAGAGACATTGTTCGCCTGAATGCCGACCACGAACTTGACGTTGGGATCGCTCACGTTGTTGAGCCAAGAACCCCAGAAGCGAAGGCCAGTGATTGGGCCATTGTCCGTGGATTTGAACTGATCCGCGAGCACAACATTCCTCGTGGGCTTGACAGTACCCGCGTTGAACGTCGCCAATATGTCCACCCCGTTGACGCTCAAATCTGGCAATTGTTCCCAAGTCGTCCGATTTTCCGCAGAAAGGGAAACAACGCCACTAACAAGCCCGGCAACTACCAAAACAAACTTCGTCGGTCTCATAAACAATTTCATAATTTATTCAGTTTTCGGTCTTTTGTTGAATGCTCAACCAAACACACCTCAGGCCATCGAAGCCGTGTTCGGGCAGCAATTTCAGACGCATTAAAGACTGAAACATCCGACATGTCAATAGAATATTTTGCGCCTGTCGTTGGGAGGCCGCGGCGGATTCGCCACTATTTGGGGATGGGGTTACGCAGCCGGTGGCGGCGGCTGATCGCTTTACCCGGCGCTGCGAACCGGCGTGCCGGGGGGATTTTGTCTCCCTGCCGGCGCCCGACGTTCCCGCGGGTCCTATGAAAGTCCAAACCGGGACAGAGTGCTGGCGCCAGGCGCGGCGCGGGCTCAGGGCCGCGGTGCCTGGGTTGAGCCTCCAGCCCTCTCCGG
>CAINDV010000875.1 GCA_903847485.1 uncultured Verrucomicrobiota bacterium | reverse complement strand
GCCTTCCTCAAGGGTCTATGAATCTAGCAAGACTATGCCGGGTGGAATGAACGCTGCCCACTGACAAGAGCCAGTGCCAGCAAGGTCGCCAACGCTAACGAACCGTTCCACCCGGCATATTCCGGCACCCGGCATACTGGTTCATGGTAAGGTCGCGGGGGCGGGGGAACTTAGTGAGCATAGATGTTGCCTTCGTGGCTGAGGGCTTTCCAGAGGCCGTTGCCCGCATATAGCAATTCGATGGCGGCTTCGGGACCACTCGTGAGATAGCCAGCGGGGCCGACCGTCGTGCTGGTGGTCGGAAGCATCCCTGGTTCCGAGGTGTAAGCCGCCGCGGGGCCAAGCCGGACGGACTGGCCGACATTCTGTGTCACGAGCCAGCAGCCGTTGCCGATTTCCGCGATCCGCACCGTGTCTCCCACCGTGGGCGAGGCGGGCAGCGCGATCGTGACCAAGTCATCGTTGTTGATCATGTAGCCCGTGTTCGCCTGCGCCGTCTGGCTCGTGCCGGTGACGGCCACCCAGCGGGTTGATCCCGGGAGATTCGTGAGTCCCGCGCCGTCGCCGCTGAAACTGCCGGAGAGCGTGCCGGAGAGAATCACACCGCTCGCGCCATTGGTCACCGCCGCCGCCGGCAGGGCGGCCAGTGGCACCGCCCCGGTAATCTGGCTGCCGCTCAGGCCGGTCAAACCCGCGCCATTGCCGGACAACGTGGTGGCGCGGAAGCTGCCGTTCACGTCCAACGTCGCTCCGGGGTTGGTGGTGCCGATGCCGACGTTGCCGCCGCCGGAGTTGATCGCCAGATTTGCCCAACCCGTCAATCCGCTGTTATGGCCTCCTAGTTGAGCCACCCCTGCCTGTTGGCCCATGATCACCGCAGCGGAGTCGTAGCCAAAAGCTGCCCCGCCTTTCCAAGGGCTTCCTTCATCACCGTATCCCCGGATGGTCAGGGACTGGCCGTCACTGGCAGCCGCCCCCACCGTCAGGCGGTGTCGAGACGCTTCGTTGCCGATGCCGACGGAGCCGCTCGCGGTCACAGCGAGGCGGGGCACGGGAGCGGTATTAGGCGGCCCCGTGGCCAAGGTAATGCTGCCATACCCCACCGTGAGCCGCGAAGTCGCGCCGCTGGGTTGGACGACATGGCCCACGCCGTTGCCATCGTAGTAATAGTTGTATCCAAGATGCAGGCCATCGCCCAAGGCCGCGTAGCTACCATACAAATAACCGTAGGAGTTGCCGCCCAGCATGGTGATGTAATGGTAGTCACCGGACAAACTGAGGTTGCCGTTGACCGTGAGCGCCTGGTCGGGAGACGCCGTACCGATACCGACATAGCCCGAACCATTCTGATAGATGGCGGAGTTGCCCACGGTGCCGTTGGCCGTGAACCGGGGCACATAGTTGGCCGTGCCACTGCCACCGATCTTGCTGTTGAAAGTCGTCCAATCCGCGCTCGAAAGGGCACCTGCTTGGGAACCGCTGGCGGCCTGAATGCTCAAGGTGGGAGTCGTCCCGCCAGTGCTGGCCAGCGGGCTGGTGGGGTTGACGCTGGTGACCGGTGAGAGCACCGTGCCACCCTTGCGAAGGCTGCCCGTGAAAATGATGTCGCCGGTCACATTGATGTCGCCGGCCACATCCAGCTTGTAACCCGGCGTGGTGGTACCGATGCCCACGTTGCCGCCGCCGGAGTTGATCGCCAGATCGGCCCACGCCATCAACCAGCCGTCATGGCCTCCTAGTTGAGCCACGCCGCCCAGTTGCCCCATGATCACCGAAGCGGTCATGCCGCCAAAAGCCGCCCCGCCTTTCCATCCGCCCCCCAGATCACTGAATCCCCGGATGGTCAAAGACTGGCCGTCAGAGTTGTACTCACCCACCGACAGGCGGTGTTGTGTTCCCGCGTTGCCGATGCTGACGTTACCGGCACCATTCTGGGAGATGACCGAGTCGCCCACGGTGCCGCTGGCCGTGAACTGGGGCACAAATCCAGCCGTGCCACTGCCGCCGAGCTTGCTGTTGAAGGTGGTCCAGTCCGCGCTCGCGAGGTACCCATTGGCGGAGCCACTCGCTGCGAGCAGCGAAATGGTGTTCACGCTGCGGCTCAAAGGACCGCTGAACGTCAGGGCGCTCTCTTTCCCGCTGAACCTCGTCCAGTCCGCGCTCGAAAGGGCGCCCGCCTGGGAACCGCTGGCCGTCTGGATGCTCAAGGTGGGCGTCGCCCCGCCGGTGCTGGCCAGCGGGCTGGTGGCGCTGACGCCGGTGACGGGTGAGAGTGCCGTGCCATTTTGGAGAAGGCTGCCGGTGAAATTGATGTCGCCAGCCACATCCAGCTTGTAACTCGGCGTGGTGGTGCCGATGCCGACGGAGCCGTTCTGGTTCACAATCAGGCGGCTCAGCGGGGCAGTATTCGGCGGCCCCGTGGCCAGGGCAATGACGCCATACCCCGTGGTCAGCCTTGCGGTGGCGCCATCCTGGTTGATGCAATGTCCAACGCCGCCCGCATCGAAGTAGTAATTGTATCCCAGATGCAGGCCATCGCCCAAGGCGGCGTAACTGCCATACAAGTAACCGTAGGAGTTGCCGCCGCCCACCCGCAGATGGCGGTAATCGGCGTTCCCGGAACCGAGGTTGAGATCGGCGGCAAAAGTGTTTTCGCCGGTAAAGCTCTGGGTGCCATTGAGCAACGCCACGTTGGCCGAGAGCCGGGCGTCAGGCAGCGTGCCGGTGAGGTTGGCGGCGGCCACAGTGTCGGCGCTGGCGGCGGTGTTGGCGTAGAGGGCGTAACCGACGCTGGTGACGCGGCGGTCCGGGCTGAGCCGCACCGAGCCATTGGTGCCGTCGTTGAACCAAACGCGCAGATAGACGGCGCTGTTGGCAAACACGCTGGCCGGGATGGTGGTCATGTTCGCCAGCGCGGTGTCGCCCAGG
>CAINDV010000874.1 GCA_903847485.1 uncultured Verrucomicrobiota bacterium | reverse complement strand
CCTGCGTGGCGAGTATCTTGTGCGTCAGGCGGCGTGATTGCTTCTGCAAGCGCCCCGACTCCGCCAAGAGCTGCTGGCGCTGCTTCCCGCTCTTTTTGAGGGCCGCCTCCGCTGCCTGGCGCTGAGCGATGCCCCGTCGCAAATGCCGGGCTGAGTCGGATGATTCCACCGTCCGGCGGCGGAGCGTCCGGTTCAGTTGCTGGACGTGGGCGTCGGTCTTGCGCGCCGGGCGATGCGTCTGCTCGATCGGGGCGATGGCCTTCAGGAAGAAAGCCTTCGCCTGCTTAATCATCTGCTTCCGTGCCCCGGCTGGGCTGTCCGGCGAAGCCAAAGTGGTGAGGGCCAATTCATGAATCCGGGCCAGGTCCAACGTCTCCAGACCAAGGGCCACCGCCTGGCGTCCCAGTTGGGCGGCGGACGGCACACCCGCCTGGGCACCAGGCTTGGTATGCTTGCGCAAGGCGGTCAGATATTTCTCTGACAGCTTGGTTAGTCCAGTTTTCATAGTGTTTCGGAAATCTCCGAATTGACGGCGACCGTCCCGGGAGGCCTGACCAAGTCGCGGCCAGCCACCAAGTCGGAGGCAGCATCGAATGGTTGGAGCTTTCCGTCTATGGGGTGTTTACCCCATAGCTCAGGCATCTGAGCCTGAGCTACCATCGTGGCGTTTGTTTTGTTTACCGCCAAGGTTCGGGGGCCCCTCTCCTCATTCGACGGGGAGAGGGACGTGCCCCGCGGCAGACGTATCGAGGCCGCCTTTGGCTGTTGTCCGCTGGCACCAGACACACTCGGAGACGCCCGGTAGGGTTTCACCCCATAGACGATTCGCGGCACATCCCGGAGGCTGAGGCAGGTGAAGCCATGCCAGCCATCCTGACAGTCAACGGTGGGTCATCCAGCAGCAAGTTCGCGCTTAAGCTGGTAGAGAAAAATGGATGTCATGCTTCACCTGCTGGACCTCCAGTCGCGCCGACCAAGATTTGAAAACAAGCAAAACACCAGTGTGGAAAGAGAAAGAACTATGACAACTCCATTGCAAGCATTGCAGAGTCACGGCCAGTCTGTTTGGCTGGACGATCTCCGCCGCAGTCTGATTGGCAGCGGCGAACTTAAACGGTTAATCGCGAAGGATGGTGTGTGCGGCCTGACTTCCAATCATTACCTTTTCGAAAAGGCTATTGTTGGCAGCGACGACTGCCGGGATCTACTGGAAGCTCCGGAGTCGCAAAGGCTAGAGGCCAAGGAGCGCTACGAGCGCACCGCCGTGCGCGACATCCAAGATTCGGCCGATGTCCTGTCGTCGGTCTATGCTAAGTCGAAGCGACGCGATGGCTACGTGAGCCTCGAAGTTTCCCCGCTCCTGGCCCATGAGACCAAGGGCACGCTAAGTGAAGCGCGGCGGTTGTGGCATACAGTGGCTCGGGCAAACCTGATGATCAAAGTCCCGGGCACACCAGAGGGCATCACCGCCGTCCAGCAATTGATCAGCGAAGGGATCAATGTGAATGTCACCTTGTTGTTCGCGGAAGCAACCTACGAACAGACGGCCGCCGCTTACCTGAATGGGCTAGATAGTCTGGCTCGGCAAGGTGGGGATCTTAGCCAAGTAGCGAGTGTGGCCAGTTTCTCCATCAGTCGCATTGACACGGTTGTGGACCAGTGGATAGGCGAGCAGCTAGAGGGTGCCCACGGTGACCCCGGCCATCAAGGTGTGCTACGGTCCTTGCTGGGCAAGGTCGCCATCGCCAGTGCCAAGACTACCTACCAGAAACAGCTCGCTATTTTTAGCGGAGATCGGTGGCAAGCTTTGACCCGACGCGGCGCACAGCCCCAGCGCCTGCTGTGGGCTAGCACAGGCACCAAGAACCCCACCTACTCGGACGTCCTGTATGTCGAGGAGTTAATCGGCCCGGACACGGTTAATACCATGACGCTCGCTACGCTTAAGGCTTTCCGCCATCACGGCCGGGCCAGACCATCCCTGGCGGAGAACGTTCAAGCGGCGATGAGTATCATGGACTTAGTTCATCGAGCTGGCATTCCCCTCCTGCGACTTACCGACAAGTTGTTGGAAGACGGCCTTAAACAGTCCGAGGACGCGTTTTCCGAATTGCTCAAGACCACCACCCACGGTGGAAAAACGTGCAGCCATGATCCCACCGAATTCCTGCGGATCAAACTGTTGAAGCAATTGTATGAAGGGCGGCAACACTCGTGAACTCGATCATCTCCAGGGTCGGATTGCTATGCCTCCGAAGAGGGAATGAACTCCAGGTGAATGCGCCGGCGATCTCACTTGAGGAAAGGGTGCCTAAGTCAGGATACTCTTCGGCTGGGGTGAACACCCCATAGCGCCCGATGCTCTTCCGCTCGTATCGTTCTGTCGTGAACAAGAAGCCGGCTCATTCACCGTGGACGGACCATCACCAGGCAATCGTTGCTGGCGTGGCTGCCGTCCGCAAGTCGGCACTGAAAGGCGCATTATGTTAGGAACTGT
>CAINDV010000873.1 GCA_903847485.1 uncultured Verrucomicrobiota bacterium | reverse complement strand
TTGTGGTTGTAAAGCGTCACGTCGCACTCGACCGGAGCCCAGGCATCGCCCTGGGGGATGCTCTGTGCGGCGGTGGCAACGCCGCTCTTCAGGTCCGCCGTGCTCAGCGTGTTCCAATTGGGATCATTCGCCACCCCGGCCTCGTTGCCCACCCAGCGGATGCTGGCGTTGCGGCCCTGGAACACCACGGCGTTTGGGGCGCGGCGTTGGAGGATGTCGCCCAGTTCGATGGCGCAGCCGCCATCGAGCCACACTTCGCGCACAAGATCCGGTCCGCAGAGGCCCAACACTTCCTCCCACTGCTGACGGTAGAGACGGCTCCATTCCTCCTGCTTGGCGGGGTCATCGGTCTTCCCACTACGGCCGATGTCTTTGGTGTAGCGCGTGTCGTCGGGATACAAATAGATGCCGATGGCCAGCCCCTGCTGGCGACAGGCGTCGGCGACTTCCTTTACGAGATTGCCCTTGCCGTTGCGCCAGGGGATGCTGCGCGTGCAATACTCGGTCGTTTCCGTGGGCCACCAGCAGAAGCCGCCGACATGTTTGGCCACAAGCAAGATCTGCCGCGCGCCCCACGACTTGGCCACAGCGCACAGGGCATCTGCGTTGAACGCCGCGGGATTGATCTTGGACAAATCGGTTTTGCCGTCCGCGTCGTATTCCGAGCCCTCCCACGTAGCCACTCCGAAATGGACGAACATAATGCGCTCCTGCTCATGCCAGGCATATTGCGCCGGATCGGGCCGCGCCAGCGTGGCGGCGGCTGGATCGCGAACCGCCTTGTCCCAATTCGTCAGGTCGGCCGCGAAAGGAGCGCCGTGACCTGCGGCACACGCAACCGACAGCACCCCGATAAAAGTGATTTCTTGAAATGTTGGGTTCATATTTCTGTTCTGTTTTGGTAATCCACCGATCGAGGGTGAATCCAAGCCGCTTGGAAATTTCGCCCTCCCGCGGATGGGTTGGCGTCGTTCATAAATCTCTTCCGCTTCAATACACGCAATGGAGGGCCTCATCCGCGAAGGCTTCGACCAAGGCCAACTCCGCCTCGAAGAAATGGTCTGACGGGCTAAGTATGAAACCTCCCCCTACTGCTGCAGCATTGAAGCAGCGGCGCACTTCGGCTCGGGTTTCCGCCGGCGTGCAGCCGGTGAAGAAATGAAACTGGTCGAATCCGCCAATCATACAAGCCCGGTCTCCGATGCGCCGCTTGGCCTCGGCGAGATCGGCGTCACCACCCATACTGCGCGGGGTAAACGTTTCCATCGCGTCAGGCTCCATCGCCGCGACTCGTTCCAGCAACGGCATCATTCCGCCACAGGTGTGATACACCACTCGCTGGCCCGCCCTGTGAAGCGCGGCAATGATCGGAGCATAGTATGGGGCGACGAACTCGTCGAAGAGTCTCGGTGAAATGACCGTAGACGAAGCGTCGCCGCCTCCAAACTCGACCACATCGAAGACTGCACCTTGGAGCGACTCGGCGTAGATCAGTTTGCGTCGCTGGAGAATGCGGAGCAGTTCATGCACCCAGGCGGGATCATCGTGCGCTTCAAGGATGAGTCGTTCGATACCCACCAGACACGCAGCATCCTGCCAGGTTCCGGGCTGGCCGAACACATCGAAACAACATACGTGGCTGCGGACGATGCCGCGCTCGCCGAAATCCGCCACCTCGCGATTCACAGCCTCCACATCGCACTTGGGCGCCGTCATGAATTCGCCCAGCAGGTCAATGTCTCGCTTGTCCTTGATGAGGTGTTCCGTTACCCAGGAAGTGTGCTCGTTCGACTGGAGAACCATGGCAAGTTCACCATCAGGAGTCACAAACCGAAACCGAGTGGTAGGCCAATCCTGCCCAAGGATGGCCGCGGACTGCACTCGCCACCGGTCGGTTGATATCCGGCGCGCCTCCAGAAAACCAGGCACCCCTTGGAGCGGGTCAAAAAACTCGCCCGCCGCTTCGTCTGGGCGATGCGCCACCACCCAGTGAATCGCATCCAGACCGAAACGATCGAAGAATTCAAGCGCGGAAGCCCCTCCTAGATACCGGCGGAGGAACGAATCCATCAAGTGATGCGTCGTAACCGGCAGACGGTCTGGTTGGCGCCGTTCGAGCGCGCAACACAACCGTTGTTTGGAGGTCATCATCCGTAAGCCTCCGGTTCCAGGGCAGCCTCCGCCAGAGCTCGCACGTTTTCCGGCGGCACATTCGGCAGAATCGCTTCGTGGCTCGGACTGACGATCAGGTTCGGCCCGAGCAGCTTCTTGACCCGGCGCACGTCGGCTCGGATTTGGTCCGGCGTGCCGTGTGTCATCAACTCCTGCGCGTCGATGCCGCCCAGGAAAGCCAAGCGTCCGCTGAAGTCCCTGGCCAATCTCTCGGCTTCCATGTCCCGCGCTCGCGCCTGAAGCGGATGAAGACAGTCCACGCCCGCGTCAATCATCCGGGGGATCAGCCGGTTCACTGATCCGCACGAATGGACCACGACTTGATACCCGTGCCGTCGGCCCTGCTCAGCGAACCGCCGGAACCACGGAAAGACAAAGGTGTCCAGATCCCGCGGGCTACAGACCAACCCCGTCTGACAGCCGAAATCGTTGCCGAAGAAGAAGCCGTCCACCAGGTCGCCCGCGGCGGCGAAGAAACGCTCGTTGGCTTGGTAATAGAGATTGCACACCCGGTCGGTGACTGCCTGCACCACCGCTGGGTCGGTGTGCATCTTCATGAAGTAGTGTTCCATGCCGAACAGGTCGGCGACGTTGTGATAGAAACAGCACCAGAAGCCGCTGAGCCGGTAAACATCCCCCGCGGCGCGAAGGTCGCGCAGGCAGGAATCAAAACTCAGGCAGTCCGGATTGGGCCAGGGGAATCGCTCGATCTCGGCCACAGTGGTGCAAGCTGCCAGCGGGCCGACGCTGCCGTGCTTTTCCCGATCCAGGCCGGAGTCCAGCAAGGCGCGACCGTCGGGATCGCGATAGGCATCAGAATAGAATTGGGGACAAATCCAGCGCACATCATCACCCAGCTTGCGCCGCAGTTCCTCCTCGGTCGTCGTGCCGAAATGCCGGTGCAGGATGGGCCAGGTGTCGGGATGCGGGTTGCCGAGCCAGAAGCCGCACCGTGGCACGGGCTGCCGGGCGACGAGGCGTTTGATGAGTTCGCGCGAAGTCATGCGGGTAAAGTTTAGATGAAATGCTTCATCGAGCGATCACAAATCGTAGTCCTTGGCCACAAGCCTGGTTACTGAACTGATAGGAATTTGCTTTGACGCGCGGCGGTTCAATCGGTGGGGCATCCTTCGCAGAAGCAAACTCGCGTGCGCTGGCAACGACACAAGCACATGGTCAGCGGCAACCAAATCATGTTTCGCCCACAGGTCGCGCATAGCGCGTGGTTCCGACGAAAGGCCGAACTTTGCCCAGGGAATCCTCTCGTGGCACGCTTCGCCCATATTGATGAAGCCCAGCACGAGGGAACCGTTCTGGGCAACCTTTGGTCTGCCCCCGGCAGGCAATCCCTTCAGATGAAACACATGCTTTCCGGTCATGAACACCTCATGGATAAGAAATCGCTTTCTCTGCTGGCAAGAAACACCTCTCTGCGGAAAGCGGGCTGGCGCCGGCCGCCGTATCGCCGAATTGCACCAAATCGCCGCCGGGCTAAGCCTTCGCCGCCACGCCACTGACTGGTGGTCTGGCTGAGCGTACCGTTGTCTCCGTTGCCATTGATAGCGTCCGTCCATTAGTCCTTTCTGGACGACGCTTGCATGACGCGTTGGGTGACGCCGACATATCCTGTGCCGCCTGAGGACTGCTCGATTTTGTAGTAGGCGGGCACCGCCCTCGAAGCGGCATAGGTGATGTTCGAGGCGATTATCGTGCCGTTGATCGTCAGCGAATACCCGTTGGACGCGCAGTTGTAGGCAAAGGTGTAGATGGTCGCCGCGGCGTAGGGCTGCGCAGTTGCAAGCATTGTTCAACCCAATCGGCTTTCTCACCTTCAATTGATGAGGGGCATCGGCGGTCAACACCACGCACACAGGCGAGATGGGTGCCGACAGCTTGCCGAAGTATGTGGTCGGAAAACTGCCGGACCCGGTCGTCACTTCGCCATAGCCCGGTTCGAATACCCAACCATCTGCCTCCGTGTCATCCAGCCACTCGGGGCGGTTGAGGTTGTTGAGCGTGAGCGTGATTAGGGCGACTGGGGAATTATACTTAGCGCCATACAGAACATTCTTGTACGCGGCGGAAAGGGTGGTGGCGCCGGCGAAGTCGGGGACGGTATTCGCTGACGGCGTGACACCACTGTCCCAGGTGATGGCGCCGGCAGCTTCCGCAGTAAAGCTGACCCCGTTGAGCGCTGCGGGGGTGCTGGCGTAATAGCAGTAGGCAAAGACACCGGTGCCAGCGGTGGACACATCGGTGTCCTCCGCGATGGGGGCAGGCTCGTTCCACAAGACCGCAGCCCCATGCGCTGTCCAGCACGCCAGCAGCGCCAGGCCGCCGACTGCGGCACAAATTCGGGCAGATCGGCTGCGGAAGCTGCGGAAGGTCTTCAAGGCCTTCTCAATTCTCATCTTGGTGCTTCGCGATGTTATCTCTGCAAGGAGCTACTGCTGGTCCACGGTGGCGGCAACCAGCAGCACCGCTAACGCTTGGCGGGAAAAGGGCAACAGGCTCATGCGCACACCTTTCTCGCCGCGGCGACGGCTCCGGCCGCACTCTCGCTATAACCGTCCGCGCCGATCTCTTCCGCGTACCTCTGGCTGATGGGTGCGCCCCCCACAAGCACCTTCACCTGCTGCCGCACCCCGGCCTGTTGCAGCGCCTCAATCGTGGTCTTCATGGCCGGCATGGTGGTGGTGAGCAACGCGGACATGGCCACGATGTTCGCCTTCTTCTCCTTCACGGCAGCAACGAATTGCTCGGGGGGCACGTTGACACCGAGGTCAATGACCTCATAGCCCCCGCCTTCGAGCATGGCGCCCACGAGGTTCTTGCCGATGTCGTGGAGATCGCCCTTGACCGTGCCCAGGGCGACGCGGCCCACCGGTTCCGTGCCGCTGGCGACGAGCAGCGGGCGGATAAGTTCCAGCGCGGCCTTCATGGCGCGGGCGGAGAGCAGCAGCTCGGGCACGAAGTATTCGTTGGCCTCGAATCGGCGCCCCACTTCGGCCATGGCGGGCATCATGAACTCCTGCACCAGTTGGAGCGGTTCGACGCCGGCGGCCAGCGCCTGCTCGGTGGTGGTTTTGGCGGTTTTCGCGTCCCCGGTGAGGACCGCGTCATAGAGAGGTTTGAGGTCTTGCATGTTTATGTTTGTTTGTCTAACGGAAAGTGTTCGCAACAAGGCTAATCGAGAAGATCAGCGTACGGATGAAGGCCGAACCAGCGCTTGCTGCGCTGGCCTTTCGACTGCACTCCCAAGATGCAGGGCCGGCCGGGAACGATGATGTCCGGGGTTAGACGGACATAAAAGTAGCCGAGGGCGTCGTCCGGCAAGAGCCGGGTGGGCCGGAATCGGAGTTCGATTTTGCCGTCTGAGCTGCTCCAGGATTTCGCTTCCATGGTGAAATTGAAGTCCAGCGCCGGTTTGCCATTGACCAGGAAAACGTAGCCGCCGGCTTCCGGTTCACTTTTCCAGCCGAGCCCGCCGGCAAAAACAAATGCGATCTGGGTGGAAATCTCCGTTGTTACCGGGGCGGTTTCCCAAGTGATCAGGTTGCCTGGACGCGTCTGACGGCAAACAAAGCCTTCGACGTTATCCTCCAACGCGGTGTGCCAAAGGACCGTTTCAGCCTCGTTTGTTACGATGCGAGCGAATCCTTGCAGATAAGGGCCGCCAGGATGGTTGACGGTCTTGACAGATTTGCGCAGCGCCTCGAGGTCGATGGAGACGGCGGGCTTTGGCAGGGTTCCGGCGTAGTCCAACAGGCGGGTCAAGAGCCAATCATTTTCTGGAAATCCCCTGGCTTTGCGGTGGTTGAACGCGCTCACCAGGAGCGAACCATTGCCCGCACGGCCTTCGAAGAGCAAGGCCTTGTTCCTTGGGATGCGCGGCTCAATGATGCTTCGCACCAGCACGCTCGGTTTTACCGGCATGTTCTCGATGCGAATGCCCCTGGCACCTTCGATCAGCCGATAGAAGCCGGCATCAAGCCATCCTTCGGGCGCCAGACCTCGAGTGATCGGGTGGTCATAAACCACGGTGCCTTCATCCAGTCCAGTAGCGGGTTGTGCGTGCCACCACGGCTGTTTGAACCGAGTGCCCTCGGTGACGAAACCTTCTTTTGGAGAGAGGAGCACCAGGCAGGCTCCCCGTTCCACCGCATTGAGCAAATTCGAGTTGGCACGCTGGGCGACATAAACCGCCTTCGCTGGGAGATTGGTGCCGGTGGGCAGTGGCACGGCGCCGAACTGGGTCAACTCCTCCAGGAGGGTTGAGGAAGCGAAGATCGGCACCTCGCTGACCGGCTTTGCCGTTCTTTGAGGGTAAACCCAGGAGGTCCACCGGTTGTGGATCCGGTGTTTGCCGGCGGACATCTCAACCTCGAGGACGATTCTTTCCGGTTGCGTGACTTGGGGCAGGATGGCACGGACGGACCCAAGGGCCGTGAGGTTCGCCTGCGCCGCCTGCACCTCACGAAGTGTGCCTTGGCTCACCGCGACGTTGCCGGCCTGAAGGCGCCAGCTCAGTGTTTCGGCCACCAGTTCGTCTTCGCCGAAATTAGAAATTTGCAGCCGCGTTTCCAAGGCTTGGCCCGAGCGGTAGGCGAGCTCCAGGCCGTCCTCGAGCAGGACAAGGTCGTTATTGAATTGCCGCACCTCATCGGGCCAGACGGCCTTTTGCCGGAAGTGTAAATCAACCAAGCCGTTGGCGGTCGTCCAGTAGTCTTGGAGCAGCCACCAATGGTAACCCGATATGCGAGGGTTCTTACGGAGGGCCTCAATGTTAATCTTGTGCAGCAAGGCGTAAAGCCGCTCGCTGTTGTAGGCAAAGCGGTCCGCCTGCTCCAACAACCCGAGCTCCTTATAGTTGTCTCGCCCCCAGGTTAGCCAGAACGGTTTGAGGCTCCCTTGAAAGAATTGGATCTGGTCGAAGCGTGGGAAGGTGCAAAAGTTGCCGGTCTCATGCGAGACCACGGGTTTGACGGGCGTGGAGTCAAACGCGAACATCCGCGGGTTGTCCAGGGCAAAATTCATGAGGTCGAACTGGATGACAAAAAAGTCTAGGGAATCCCGGTTTTCCCCGTTAGGCAGGCTCCCTGGCCAGAGACCGTCGGTGTCAATGAAGGGGCGGGCCGGATCCTCTTCGCGCACGATCTTGAGAAAGTCTTTCCGCAACGTGTCGCCGCCACCTTCGTTGCCCATACACCAGTTAAAGATGGAGGGATGGTTCCTATGACGCCGGATCGTGCCGCGCATGATGGTCCGGTGGTTCGCATTGGCCGCCTCGGTTGTCGCCCGGTTGCCGTAAGCGATCGGGTATTCGGCCGATACGAGCATCCCGATCTCGTCGCACGCGTCGTAGTATTCCGGCGGCAGCATGTGACTGTGATGGCGCACGTAATTGAAGCCGTACGACTTCGCGAGGCGCAGCCGTTTCAGGTATACCTCCCTGTCCGAGGGAAAACCCAGCGTTTCCGGGTAGATCGAATCGTCGCCGTACCCGGTGAGGAAAATGACCTTTCCGTTCAGGAGAAAGCGCGCGCCCTCGATCCTGATCTCACGCAGCCCCACCCGGGCCGAAGCCACATCGGTGGACTTCTCGCCCGTCATCAAAAACAAGCTGACCGTGTAGAGGTAAGGGGAACGAAATGACCAGGATTTCGCGTCCGGAATCGCGGCTTCAAGCGCCAGTCCCTGACCTGCTAGAACCTTCGCGAGATCGTATCGCCGATCGACGACCCGAAGGCCCTCGCGGTCGGTCACTACGATCCTTACTCCACCCGGTCCAACTCGGGCCAGGTCGCCCTCGATTCGTGCCTGGACCTTCACCGCCGGGGGCGACAGTTGCGGCTGCACAAAGAGATCCGCCAACCATGTTTCCGACCGGGCTTCGAGTCGCGTATGCCCCCAGATGCCTCCCCACGTAACGTCCTTCTCCCCGGCGTTGAGGCCGCCCGACTCTTTCTCCTGCTTGCCATAACCCGAACCCATGTAATCCATGATGTCGCACGCGCCGTGCAGCGGGTCGATCTCGGGCCGGTGAGTGGAGTCCACCTCCATGGCAATGGTCGCGTCCTGGCCTGGCTTGACCAGGCCGGTTAGATCGTGCTCAAACGTCAACAGGTAGCCGATGTGTTCCCCGAGGTAATGGTCGTTAACCCATGTGCGCGCTGTGCGGTGCACCCCGCCAATGCATAGAAAGATGCGTTGGCCTTGCCAATCTTCCGGAATCCGAACGGTCTTTTTGTACCAAAAACGGCCGGTGAAATTCGTGCGGGCCTTCTCGTGCTCGGTGCCAAAGCCCTCACTGTCCCAGCATCCCGGAACGGTGGCCTGGTCCCGGAACGGCGCCAAGCCGGAGAACCACTGTTGAGCCTCCCCGACCCTTTCCGGATCCATTCGTCCCTGCCACTTTCCGTCCAACGAGAGGCTCGCGCGCTCCTCCGGCGCCGGTGCGCCAGTAGCCGTCGCCAAGCAGGCGATCAACCACAGCGCCAGGCATAGACGCTGCCCGGCCATCAGGCCGAAGCGTGCTTTCCTTTCGAAAGAACTGAAAGATGCGAACGTGTCCATTGTAACCG
>CAINDV010000872.1 GCA_903847485.1 uncultured Verrucomicrobiota bacterium | reverse complement strand
TCTTCGAGCACTTCCGGGACGGCGGGCAGACTCTGCTGGACTCCTATGTGAAGGACGGGTTGATTGACGCCGGCGAGGGCACCGGCAAGTTGCTGGAAATCCGCGCCAGCGGTTACGAGCACACCGTTGCGGCCATCAACGGCATGGCTGTGGACTACCTGCAGCAGGTCGCGGACTGGTGCCGGGAACGCGGCGACGCAAAAGCCGATGTCTTCCAGGCCGCCGCTCGGCGGCTGCACGATGAAATCGAACGGCGTTTGTGGGACGAGGGCTCCGGCTGGTATATCAATCTGTATCCGGACGGCAGCCGGCACCGCGTGATGAGCTACCACGTCTTCGATCTGCTGCGCCAACCGTCGATGCCCGAGGCGCACCGGCGACGTCTGGCGCGGCACATAGTTCCCGGCGAATTCCTGGGCCCCTATGGCATGTATTCCATCGCCTTGAGCGACGAGGAACATTGGGACATGCAGGATTGCGATTGGGCCGGGGGCGGCCAGTATGTCGGACAACCCCTGCGCATCGCTGAATCCCTCTACCGCATGGAGGAGCCCGAGCGAGCCTGGGACGTGCTCTCCCGCTGTCTGCTCTGGGTAGATCGCTTCCCGTATTTCCCCCAGACCATCTATACTGAGGAGCTGGCGATGCAGGACCACGAACGCGGCTGGTCATTGCAGATCTCGGCGGGTGCCGGCGCCCAGGCCATTATCCATGGCGTGTTCGGCCTGATGCCTCAGGATGACGGCAGCCTTGTGGTGCGCCCCCACTATAACAAGTCGCTCGACACGGCGACCTTGAAAGGGTTTCGCTTCCGCGACCACCTCTACAATTTGCGCATGGATGCCAAGACCTTCCAAGTCTTTCGCGACGGTGTCCCGCTGGCCGAGGAGCGCCATGGCAAATATGTTACCATCACCGAGCAAGGTAGAGTTCGGCGGGATCTGTCAGCGTTGCCGTCGGCATCCTCGGCAGAAAGCGCGAAACCACCTAGCGAGGTGAACGCTGAGTTCTGTCCTGCCATCGTGCGCGTCGAGCTGGACCGCGAGCGGGTCAGTGCGGGCCAGTCCGTTCAGATGCGGATGGGCTGGCGCGCCAACGTTGCCACGGGGCGGGATTACCAACTCTCCTTGAACCTGGTGGGCATCGGGCGGCCACCGGATTTCAGCACAAACCTGGTGCTCCGTCCTCCCACCAGCCAGTGGGCCGTCGGCGAGTTGGTGCGCCAGGAGTCCTTCACCGTCACCATTCCCGCCAATCTCTCGCCCGGTTGGCGGCGCATGCTTTTCAGCCTGACCGACCCAGAAAAACCCGGTCGGCGCATTCCACTCGATGATGCCGACCGCCACGAGCGCAATTTCCAATATTGTTTCGGCGAGATCGAAATTCTGCCGGTCGGATCGGACGTTCCCGGAGAAGCCGTAGTACGGCTTCCCACAAATGACCCAGCGAAGCCGGACCGCGGTAATGAGGAGTGGCGCATGAGGCACGCCGAACGCGTGGCCGACGTGAAAAGCCATGCTGACAAGTTGGAGGTGGTGTTTATCGGCGATTCCATCACTGGCGGCTGGCTCAACATCGGCAAAGCGATCTGGGAAAAGGAATTCGTCCCCCTCCATGCGGTCAACATCGGCATTGCCGGCAGTCAGACCTCTCACATCCTCTGGCAGCTCGAGAATGGCGCCATCGACGGGATCAATCCGCGCGTGGCCGTGTTGATGATCGGGGTGAACAACGTCGTGGCCTCGCCGTCGCATTCGGCCCAGGCCATTGCGCGCGGCATTTCTGCCATCGTCGCGCGGCTGCGAGAGAAGCTCCCGCGCACCAAGGTCCTGCTGCTCGGCACCTTTCCCAAGGACAGATCAGCCAGCTCACCAGATCGCCGCAAGATTCAGGAACTCAATTCCATCATCGCCAAGCTCGACGATGGAGAGTGGATTCGCTTTTTCAACATGAGCAGCCGGCTCCTGGACAAGGACGGCAACCTGACTGCGGAAATCTCCCCCGATGGTGTGCATCTGACTGGAAACGGCTATCAGAAATGGGCGGAGGCAATCCGGTCGATTGTCCGTGAAATGACGGCGCAGAAGCCATCACAGAATGCCCCGCCCGTCTTGACCCCAAAGCCGCCGCTAGAGCGTTTCCATAAATGATGTAGCGATGTCTATAGTAAACGTCGGCATTACGCTTACATGCTAGCCGAAGCCTGGTAATCTCCCAGCCGATGAAAGCGCTTGTCCTCACCCATCCGGATTTGACCCGGACTAACTTGTTGTCCTTGGCGAACACC
>CAINDV010000871.1 GCA_903847485.1 uncultured Verrucomicrobiota bacterium | reverse complement strand
TTATGTCGCCTCGCAATACGGTCGCAAAGGGAAAGTGCCCATTGTGATGAACAACTCGGTGGACGGCCGGTATCCGTTCCCCGACTGGGCACACATCAAGCACTGCGAATTCGAACTCTGCCTCGCTGGGTTGGCTCAGGTGTATCGCGGCACGGGCGATCCGGAGTTTTTCGCCACCGGCCAAAACATCTATGACGGCTACTTCGCGCCGCTCAACGACGTCATCAGTCTGCGCGGTTTCAAGACACCGCCGCCCGGCGGTCGCGTGCCGGACACCTACTACGCGTATCTCGAGACTTGCGACATCGTGCCGATGCTGCGCTGGTTCGTCGAGCTGGCGCGCACCACCGGTGACGTCCAGTATCTCGACGCCCTTGAATGGAATCTCTACAACGCGCTCCTCTCCCGCGATCTGCCGGATGGCCGCGTGTGGCCGGGGGTAGACGTGCCGAACGGAGATTTCTTTCACTGCTGTTACAGCATGTTGGCGGTCGGGCTTTCCTACATCCCGAACTGGGTGTACTTCGCCACGCCGAACGGCGTGATGGTGAATTTCTACGAAACCTCGGTGCTCAACACGCGGGTTGCCGGTGTGGAACTGCGCGTGGAACAGCAGACCGGGTATCCTCTCGACGGAACAGTGCATCTCGCCATCAAGCCGGCGAAGCCCTCCACTTTCGAACTCGCATTGCGCATCCCGGCGTGGTGTCGGAGCGCGAGCGTGCTCGTGAATGGAAAAGCGCAGTTCAATGCCGACGTGAAATCTGGCGCGGTAGTGAGGATCAATCGCCGCTGGAACAAGTCGGACCAGGTCACGCTCCGGCTCGACATGCCGGCCCGCGCCGTGCGGCGTGGCTTGGGAGGCAAGACCGGCACAACTTTCGCAACCGTCCAGCGCGGCCCGCTCTTGTTGGCGCTGACCGCGAAACAGAATCCTGAACTGGAACTGAGCGCAGCCAACCCGCTCATCGAGCAAGATGGCTTGGTGAGACTGGCAGTCCCGAAAGACGTGAACGCGCTGAACACGAGCAGCGCAACCTTCCGTGGTCAGGGCGTCTTGTCGGAGCAACTCGCTGGCAGTCCTGAGCGCAAAAGCGTGCCGCTGATCTTCGTGCCTTACGTCTATTCGCGTGTTTATGACAAACCCATGCCGCCGCCGAAGGAAGGCGTGTTCAACGTCTATTCGGAGGACGGACTCGGCAAGGACGTGCGGGTTGAGTTTCCGGTTTCCCCAGTCAACCCCAGCTTGAAGTAGCTGCCCACGAATGCGAACCAGTTCTGAAACCACTGCGACGAAGCGACATCGAATACCGCGTCAGTTCCGGCATCTTGCGATGTTGCTCGCAGTGGTTTGCTCCGTTTCATCGACCCTGGCGGTGGAGCGCGCCTTCGACAATCAGGCGGGCAACAATCTTTGGATGACTGCCGCAAACTGGAATCCCGATGGCTTGCCCGGCCAGTTCGATCCGGCGCGCATTGACGGCCGCCTGTCCGTCACGCTCAACGGCAATGCGGGCTGGGTCTATTCCGGAAGCATCGGCAGCAGCAATGGTTTCGGTGTGCTCAACGTCAACCCGGGCGGGATCGCTTACGGCGTCTCCTTCAGAAATCCAACGAACTCGCTGATCATCGGCGGCACAACTATACTAGACGCGGTTGAGAAGGTGACTTATTGATTGACGTTTTTTTGGCGCGCTGTTAAGGAAATGGCGCATGATTTGTCCCGCCTTTACCGACCACGATCGGGCCGCACTGGCCACCGAGCGCTATCTGCATC
>CAINDV010000870.1 GCA_903847485.1 uncultured Verrucomicrobiota bacterium | reverse complement strand
TCCTCGCTGGTGACGATGGCCGCGACGATGAAGATGGGCCGGGCAGGCGACAGGACGAACCGATCGGCCGCCCACCCGTCGCCCCGGCTCCACGGCAAGCCCGGCCGGCGATGGTTGAACAGCCGCATGGCCACGGCCGCTTCACTGGAGTTCCGGGAGGGCTTCTGCTCCAGGGCCATGGAATTGGTTGTCGAGACGAAGCGCCGCACCGCCCAATAACCGTCGGGCAGATTGCCGGTGGCTGTTTCGGCCTCATTGCCGGTCATCGGCCAGAGAGTGACATCCACCCCCACCAGGTCGGTGGGCTGGAAGGGGTTTTCATCGGCGGGGTTGCCCTCCACCGAAAGTTCGATGACGAGTAGGTTTTCGGTGGCGGCGACCCAGGAGCGGAAGTGAATGGTCGCCCCGGCCCGGGTGAAGGGCGGCGGATCTTCCATGCGCAGCGTGGTCTTGAGCGTGTGGAGCACCTCGGCGGTTTCCAGGATTTGCTCGGCGTGGTAGCTGCCGTTGGCCAACGCCGGAATGTTCACGTCAATGCCGCCGATGGGACAGGGATGGGCGTTCGGGTAGATCGTCTTAGTTTTCCAGAAGTCGTTTTTGGCGAGGTAGAATCGGTGACGCTCGGGAGCATTCGTTACGGACATAGACCGGATGGTGACATTGGCGCCGCCGGCCTCCCCCAGGCCGAAGTATTTCTGGCGCTCGACCACGCCGCCGATGGCCACGCCGACATCCCCGTTACCCAGCAGCGGGCCGTCGGGGACCTTGCGCGTGGGCATGACAATGGGAGGTGCGGTGAACACGCCCTTCTGGCGGGCGACGATGGCGAGGGCTTGTTCGGCCGTGGTCGGTTGCGCGGTCCAGGCCGGGCCGGGGAGGCAAGCCACTGCGAGCAGGGACAGCAATTGGATGGGTTTCATGGGTGGTCGAAATGGATTTTCCATCGCACAACACCGTTTCGTTGTGCGTCCAAGCTCAGGAGGGTACCCGCGGGGCCCGGAAGCGTCGAAAGGCTGGCCGCAGCCTTTCCCGCGTCGGCGCGGACGGGTCGGTAGCCGTTGGCGGCCACGACGATCTTGTAAGTCTCGCCGCCGATGACGTCCGCTGTGCCAGTCAGGGTACGGGTGGCTGGGGTCCAGGCGGGTTTCGAAGGCATATCGACGTAACCCTGCATGAGGTGGCGGTTGGCAGACAGGAACTGGGGACAGGCCAGCACCTTGTGGACGGACATCATCCTTGCCTCGCCCGGCCGCAGCATTTGGGCGAGCACGTCGGAGCCGCGGAACCGGCCCACGAAGATGTCGTTCCAGAAATCGTAGGCGTAGTAACTGGCGGCCGGATCGAGGCCGAGCCCGCCCGCGGCCGCTTCGCCGCTCAGCGGCGCGGAGACGTCGGCCCGAGACTTGAAATCGGGGTTGAAGAAGGTGAGTTGGTGCCAATCCGGGTTGACCGCGAAATCATAGACCCTGGGGACCCCCGCGCCGGTGAACGCATCGAGGGGGCGGGCGCTCCTGGGTTGGGCGTGGATGGGGAAGATCCTGGAAAGCTCGTGCCGCATTTCAGGGGACAACTCGCGAAACGAATCGGCAAGCAGGACCCGGCCGGCGGTGACATAGAGCATGGTCAGCACCGAACGCCGCAGCGTCTGCGGGTCCACGGGCTGCTGGCCCCAACCACGGAAGAGCAGGCTTTTGGCGTCCATATCGTAACTGTAAAGGACGCGGGTTTTGTACCAGCGCAGACCGCAGATTTGAACCATCGTGGGATCGAACGCGCTAGTGTCGCCCCAAACCCGCTGCGAATCCACCAAGCCGGCGCTTACATCCACCAGTGGGCACCAGGATTCGCCGAGGAGGCGCTCGTGGAGAAAGGCCTTCGGGCCGAGCCCGGCGCGCGCCAGTTGATAGATCGACCGGTAGGCCGCGGCGGTGGTGGCATGTTCATCTTCAAACCCACCTTCAGGCCGCCAGCCGGTCTCGGGGTAGTCGAACATGACGCCCGCCAAGCCGGCCTTGCCCAGGTGGCGCCACACCTGTTTAAGGTGCGCCTGAAAACCCGGATCGGTATAGTCAAACACCACCAGCGGCTGATGGTGCGGATGGCGGATGGCGAGCTTGCCGATGTCGTTGGCGAGCATGTGACCGGGGAAGGCCCGGGCGTAGTCGTCGGAAGGCATGCCGGTCTGGAAATAGGTGAAGGGCAGGCCGCCGCGCTGGCGAACGGCCTGGCACCACAGCTCGCTGGTATCGAAAGGGGCGGTGTAGTGGCCAAAGGCCCGCCAGTGCGCGTCGTCCCACCAGCCCTGTTCGGTGTCGCCGTTGTATTTGTCGGGGACCAGGCGCAGCGCGACCGGGGAGTACTTCAGGAAACCGGTTTTGCGGACCTCCTCCATCTCCCCGACCAGGGCGGCGGTGTTGTTGATCTTGGGACCGCCGCAGAAGTCCTGGACATACCAGGCACAGACCGTGGGGAAGTCATAGATGTTGGGAGCGGCCCGCTGTGCGGCGCGGACACTGAGGCCATAGCGCTCGAGCGCGAGAAAGGGATCGGCGGTGGAAAAATCGAGGTAAAACAGGTCGTCAGGCACGTAAGTGACACCCGGATCGACACGCTTGCCGACCGGGTCCGAGGCGCGCATGCCGATGAACGCGGACTTGTGGACCGGATCGGTCTGTGTGGGGAAGGCAGGGAGTTCGGGTAGTCGGCCGTCCGGACACTCCCAGAGCCACACCTCGCTGGCGACGGCATTGGGAGAGCCGCCGTCGTTGGTGAAGGCGATCTCCAGCGCGCCCGAGGCATAAGCCGCGGCCGGGAGCAGCACGACTCTTTGCTCAGGCATTTGGCCGCGGCCGATGAAGGCGGGCAGTGACAGACGTTCCACGAGGGTTTGCTCATGGGCACTGCCGGGCGGGCGGATGCGGACCGATTCCTGCCGGCCGTTGTTGTCCTGATCCCACCAGGAAAAGCCCAGTGTGTAAGTCTTCTCCGGATCCAGCCCGGAGGCCTTGAGCGTGACGCGTTTCTCGTCAAAGAGCACAGAGCTGTAACAGGGCGGAGCAACGCCGGAAGGAAACTCGTAGGGTTTTCCGCTCAGCACCACCAACCTGGCTGGGGCGGAGTCGCTCGCGGACTGGCGGCCGCAGTCAAGATAGGCGACCAGGGCGGCCCCGGCGGTGGCCGCGCACTGGGCGAGTTCCGCCCCGCGTGCCTGACCCGCCCCGCGCGGCTCTGCCTGGGTGCTGCCGATGGCGAACCACTTGGCGAAATCGTGACTGGTAAGGGCACCCATGACTAGGGAGCGCCGCGTGCCGGATTCAAGGCAGGTCAGGAGGAGGTTGTTCGGGCTCTGGCGATCCAAACCATCCTTGACGCTGGTTTGCGCGGCCCCGCCGGCCCCATCCAGGGTCTTGCAGTGAGTCAGACCGGCGGTGCCG
>CAINDV010000869.1 GCA_903847485.1 uncultured Verrucomicrobiota bacterium | reverse complement strand
CCTGCCGAGCCTCGACAACAGCAGCCGCGCGCTGGTTCCGAAAGGCTCGGCAGGAGCCTCGCCCTACCGCTGGGCAACTTTTCAAACACGCCTTAGTTAAGGCGAGCGCGGTTCGGCACCAACTCCGCTAAGGGATGCCATGTCTTTGTGGGGTAGCCCCACTGGATTGCCGGGCGTAAGAACGCATCCCACCCCGACGGGGCTGAGGGCACATTCGGGCTGCCGAGCGCCACCACCAGCGGGAGCTTCTACTCCATCCGCACACAAAACCCCGGTGCGAATCCGGCGAAGTGAACCCGGCCGGTGCCGGGCAACTCGTGCGTTTACTCCCGCCCCGCCGCCGCGATGAAGGGCTTGAGTTCCTCCATCAGTTGCGCGAACTGCCCCAGCGAGACCTGCTGCGCGCCATCGCTCCACGCCTCGGCGGGGTGAGGATGCACCTCGATGAGCAGCGCATCCGCGCCCATAGCCACGGCACCTTTGCAACTGGCGATGACTAGGTCCGCCCGCCCGCAGCCCTGGCTCGGATCAATGACAATCGGCAGGTGCGACTCTTTCTTGACGATGGGGATGGTGGAGAGGTCGAGAGTGTTGCGGGTGTAAGTCTCGAAGGTGCGGATGCCACGCTCGCAGAACATGAGGTTGGAATTGCCGTTGGCGAGGACGTATTCGCCGGCCAGCAGCCATTCCTCGACCTTCATAGACAGGCCGCGCTTGAGCAGGATGGGCTTGCCGGTCCTGGCTGCGGCGATGAGGAGTTGGAAGTTCTGGGCATTGCGGGCACCGATCTGGATGATGTCGGTGTATTCCGCCACCAAGTCCACATGCGCCTCGGAGAGTAGTTCGGTGATGATGGCCAGGCCGGTCGCGCGCCGCGCCTTGGCCAGGAGTTTCAACCCCTTTTCGCCGAGACCCTGGAACTCGTAAGGCGAGGTGCGCGGCTTGAACGCGCCACCGCGCAAGATAGTCGCGCCCGCCTTCTGGACGGCTTCGGCCGTGGTAAGCAGTTGCGTCTCACTCTCGACCGAGCACGGGCCGGCCATGACCTGGAACTTTTTGCCGCCAATCAGGTTCCCGCGCACGGTGATGACAGAGTTGTCCGGATGCGCCTCACGGTTGACGAGTTTGAAGCGTTTCTGCACCGGCATGACTTGCTCGACCTGCGGCCAGGTGGTGAGCACTTCGAGCGACTGGTGGGTGCGCTCGTCGCCGATGGCGCCGATGACAATGCGTTCGACACCGCGGATGACATGCGGCTTGTAGCCGAGGCGGCGGATTTCTTTGAGGACTTCCGTTTCCTGCTTCCGACTGACTTTGGGTTTCAGAACTACGATCATGATATTTCTTGCCTTTTCAGTTGGCCGACTTCCCCTGCCTGCAAACAAGAATGCCGCAGGCGGGGGACCTGCGGCGGGTTTCGAATTCTGGGTCAACACAGCCGCAAGCCACCGCCTCCGGGCCAAAAGTAAAACCAATAGCCGGTAAAGCTCGCCGTGACTTGCTGACAGACCGAATTCACGCGGCGAGACTAGACAGGTGCCGGCCCGCCGTCAAGACGGCAGAACGGAAATCCAGCCGTTCTGCCCATGAACCTGATAGGGCTGATTTCGGTTCCAGCGCTTGGCGCAGCTCTTGCGTCTGATAGTTTTTCAGGCTGGCGGGACACTTGCGGGCGCACCATAGAACATCACGGTCACGCTGCGCCGAGCGCT
>CAINDV010000868.1 GCA_903847485.1 uncultured Verrucomicrobiota bacterium | reverse complement strand
GGGCACAGGGGCCGGTTTTGCCGCAGAAGCGGCCGCCGAGCCGGTGGGCGGAATGGCCGGTTTTGACTCCGGCACCCCCGGCGGCAAATAGCGGCCCACGGTCTCGCGGGGCACGCCCAGTTCGCGGGCGATCTTGCGGCGCCGACCAGCCGTTGGCCGCCAGCGTCGTGATGGAATGGTGCAGGCTCACGTTGAGTTGATTTATCGCGCATCATTGCGGCGATCGCCGCCCCATGCGCAATCCCACCCTCAAAGTGGCTGGTTTTCAGATGCCCATCCCTGGCTGGTTTTGACCGCCCGCTGACAGCCACATCAAGCATCTCCGCGCCCACCTGCTTCGCCGCGACAAACTGTGACCAAAAGAATTTGCCCTTGAGCCGCAGGGTCTTTATCGAACGCCTTGCCCTTCATATTGAACCAACTAAACCCTGGAACCGCGACCGGCAGATAATCCAGCCCCTGTTCGCGACACCAAGCGAGATCGGATTTCCACACTTCCTCACCGTGGCGTTTCACTTCCGCTGGCGTCCGATCCCGACCGACGGTTCACGGATTCACAATATCGGCGAGCTTCAGTACTCCTTGCAGGACAGGATCCCTCACGCTGTCACGCTCCAATTCCCGCCAGCCGGTCGGCACCCCGAGCATGACCGTGCAGCCATCCTTTTTCAAAAGCCCCACCAGGCGACGGCATTCCACGACCGTGTATTTGCGGTCCTTGTTGAAGCCCACACCCCAGACGGCCACGAGCGGCTTCCCGCGATGCCGCAGATACGCCGGACTGTCCGTGACGTGCATCTGCGTCCGCATTGCGTGCCAGTCATCTACGACTTCGGCGAAGCTGTTTTCGCCGAGCCCGCTCAGGTCATACATCACCGCATAGGCGCGGCCAAAACGGTTCGCACCTTCGCGGCAGTGATCGAGCACTATGCTGTTGTGCCGCAGGTTTTGCGCATCTCGGAGCGGGGCGATGAAGCGCTGCACGAACACGCCGTCAATCCCATAGTCGCGCATCCATTAGACTTGTTGTGCAATAGCTGATGGCCTCCGGAAAGGGGCGGCGGGACCGTAATTGCATCCCCGCACTGGCGGCAGAAGTTCGTATTTGCTCGGAAAAGCAGGGCTGAGAAGCGTGTTAGCTGCACAAAAGAGAAAGCATTTCCACGCCGCCGCCCATTTTCATCGGCTTTCGGTTATAGCACAACAAGTCTATTGAAAATGGCGCACCACTGTCGCCTGCTTGAACGAACTGAAAACCTCCGCCGTGCTGCCGTCGGCGTGCCGAAAGCCGGTGGGGAAACGCTCCTCCGCGCCGAGTTCGGAAACGTCTGGCCATTGGTCTATCTTCGCATTACCCGGACGGAGCGGCCCACCCCTCGTCCAATGCTTAAGTAACTAGCCGTAAAAGTGCTCCTACAGGTTTTGGAGCGACTTCTACGGTTAGTTATTAATGGCAGAGTTCCTTAGGCCGCTTGCTTCAAGATGGCTCGCAGGTCCGCCGCCGCTGTCTGAATCGGCATGAGATTGAATTTCTCCACTAATACCTTAAGCACGGCCGGAGTTACAAATGCCGGCAGTGTCGGTCCTAGTCGGATGTTGCGGATGCCGAGGTGCAGTAGAGTGAGCAGGATCGCCACGGCCTTCTGCTCATACCAGGAGAGAATCATCGAAAGGGGTAAGTCGTTGACGCCACAGCCAAACGCCTTGGAGAGCGCGACGGCGACCTGGATCGCAGAATAGGCGTCGTTGCACTGGCCCATGTCGAGCAGGCGTGGGATACCGCCAATGGTGCCGAAGTCGAGTTTATTAAAGCGATACTTGCCGCAGGCCAGTGTGAGGATGACACAGTCCTTCGGCACAGCCTCGGCGAACTCGGTGTAGTAATCGCGGCCGGTGCGCGCGCCGTCGCAGCCGCCAATGAGAAAGAAATGTTTGATGGCACCGCTCTTCACGGCGGATATGACTTGGTCCGCTACGCCCAGCACGGCGTGGTGGCCGAACCCAGTGAGGATCGTCTTGTCAGGGCCGTCTGCGGTGAAGCCGGGCGCGGCGAGCGCGGCCTGGATGACGGGCGAGAAGTCACCCTTGGCAACATGGGTGAGGCCGGGCCAGCCGACGTGCCCGGCGGTGAAGATGCGCGTCTCATAACTCGGCTGGGGTTCCTGGATACAATTGGTCGTCATCAGAATCGCGCCGGGGAACTTAGCGAACTCATCCTTCTGGTCCTGCCACGCGCCCCCATAATTGCCGACAAGGTGCGGGTAGGCTTTGAGCTTGGGGTAACTATGCGCCGGCAGCATTTCGCCGTGCGTGTAGATGTTGACGCCTTGGCCCTGAGTCTGTTTGAGCAGCTCTTCCAAGTCCTTTAGATCATGGCCGGAAACGAGGATGCACTTACCCTTGACCGGTTCGACGCGCACCGACGTCGGCACGGGATGGCCATAGGTGCTGGTGTGCGCCGCGTCGAGTATCTCCATGACCTTGAGATTGATTTCGCCGCACTTAAGATTGAGCGCCAAGAGTTTTTCAACCGTCGGGGTTTCCTCGGCCAGATAGCTCAGGGCTTCGGCGAAATAAGCGTGAACTTCCGCGGACTCGTAGTTGAGAATCAGCGCGTGGTCGGCATAGGCCGCAGCCCCCTTGATTCCGTAAAGCAGCAGTTCCTGCAACCCGGCTAAGTCGGGGCCAAAGGCTTCGCGGCGGGAGAGCGAAGAGACCAAGGTGCCTTGGGCAACTAAGGCCTCGGACGTCGGTGCCGGCTGCCAGGTGGCCGGGCCGCGGGGTGACTCGGGGGTCTGACCCGCCTGGTGCGCGGCGGTTTCGTAAAGCGCCCGGGCCTGGTCGCGCACAGTGGCGGCGCGACGGATCACCTGCTCGATGGCGGGCGCGTCGAAGTTGACGTTGGTGACGGTGATGAAGAGCGCTTCCAGGATGAAGCGGTCCACGCTGGGATCGGTGGCACCGAGGGTGCGTGCCCGGTGGGCGTATTGAGCCACGCCCTTGACGGCGTGGATCAGGAGATCCTGCAAGATGGCGGTAGCCTCATCCTTGCCGCATACGGCGAAGTCTGAGCAACCGGTTCCCTTGGAGGTTTGTTCGCATTGAAAACAAAACATGTTATTAGATGGATATGATGGTTACTGAGTTATCACCCCGGACCATTGCGCTCACGGCGAATGACCGGGATAGCTCAGACCAAGGGAACTTCGCCGACTTGGTAGCGAACAAAGCGGCGAATGACGATCGCGTCGCCGAGCTTGCTGGCCACACTCTCAACATAGCCTTTCACAGTCTTATCGGGATCCTTCACAAAGCCTTGGTCCACAAGGCAGAAACTTTGATAGAGCTTCTCCATCTTACCCTTGACGATGGAGGCGATAACTTGTGGAGGCTTGCCTTTGACTTGCGCCTCGGCGATCTCCCGCTCCTTCGCGATGAAGGCCGGAGCCAACTGATCGCGGGAAACGGTCGTCGGGGAGGCGGCGGCAATCTGGAGCGTGATGTCGCGGACGAGTTGCTTGAAGTCGTCGCTGGCGACAGTAGCTTCCTGGCCGGCACCGACTTCGACGAGCACGCCAACCTTCGCGCCGGTGTGAATGTAACCACCTATAAGTCCGTTACCGCTGACTTCCATACGCATCCGGCGGGAGACTTGGATGTTCTCGCGAATGCGGGCGATGGCGGCCTCGCGTTCGGCGTCGAGGTTCACATTCGGATCGGCAGCCACTTTCACGGCTACTTCTTCGGAGAAGGCGCGGAAGCCTTCGTTGCGGGCGACGAAGTCAGTCTGGCAGTTGACTTCGACGAGGACGCCGAGGCGTCCGCCAGAGGCGATGTATTGGGCGATGACGCCTTCGCTGGCCTTATTGATGGACTTCTTGGCGGCGGTGGCGGCACCTTTCTTACGCAGAAGGTCCACCGCTTTCTGGAGGTCGCCCTGGGTTTCGGTGAGCGCTTTCTTGCAATCCATCATGCCCGCGCCGGTAAGTTCGCGGAGCTTGACGACTTCGGAGGCAGAGATTTCAGCCATGCTAAGTAATAGGTTAAGAGTTACGGTGTAAGTGCCTGCCTTGACGCCCTAACCGGAGCGGCGGGAGTCACTTCCGTTGCGGCGGGAGCCGGCGCGGCGGGAGCCGCTTCGTCGGCTTTGTTCATGCGGCGGGCCTGCTTGGACTCAAATTCCGCGCGGGCATTGGTGATGACCTGGGCTACGGTGATGAGAATCATGCGCACCGAGCGGATGGCGTCGTCATTGGCGGCAATCGGGAATTCCGTCAGTTCGGGATCGCAGTTCGTGTCCACGAGGGCGATGATGGGAATCTTGAGGCGCCGGGCCTCGGCGATGGCGTTCTTCTCGCGCTTGATGTCCACCACGAACATGGCGGCGGGCATCTTTTCCATAGTACGGATGCCATCGAAATACTTCACCAGCCGCGCGGACTCGCGGTGAATCATGGCCTGCTCCTGCTTGACGTAATCGTTGATCGAGCCGTCGGCGTCCATCTTCTCGATTTCCTTGAGGCGCCCGATGGACTTCTTGACGGTGGCGAAATTGGTGAGCATGCCGCCGAGCCAGCGCTCGGCCACGTAGAACTGGCCGGACTCCTTGGCCACCTCGGTGACTGTCTGCTGGGCCTGCTTCTTGGTGCCGACGAAGAGCACCCGCCCGCCGCTGGCAACAGTTTTGTGCAGAAAGTCGCACGCGGTTTCGAGTTGCGCGAGAGTTTTGCCCAAGTCAATGACGTGGATGCCATTACGAGTCTCGAAGATGAAAGGCTTCATCTTAGGGTTCCAACGCCGGGTTTGATGCCCGAAATGAACACCCGCTTCCAACAGTTCTTTAATACCAATGCTTAACACGAATTTTTCCTTTGGTTGTCAGCCCACACAGTAGCGAGCCATCCCGCGGAACACGGGATTTTGTTTAGTGTCGTTGTGGCCACCGCCAGCCCTCAGCGGGCGGAAATTAAGGCCGTTTTACCCACCGCCTAGCCACCGCGACTGCGGCGACCCGGCAAAGGGAGCCGCGAAACTACCAGAGTTTCAGCCGGCCGCAACAGGAATATAGCGCCGGCGGAAATCTGCGGGCACCGCCGGTTTGGGCCGGGCGTCCCTGGCGAACCGCCGTTCAGCAGTGCCGGCGCGGAAGTCACAGGCTACCGTGTCAGCAACTTGGGCTGCGCCGCCTGCCATTCTGCGGCGCCGACTGATTTCACCCGATGAAGCAGGAGAAAGATTCCCTTCTTGTTCGCTACCACCACGTCCGGCAGCCCATCGCCATTGATGTCCTTAACGACGACCTGTGTGCCCACGCCGGAGTCGCTGTCTATAAGGTAAGGCACGAAGTCCACGCTGCGGTCTGGGTTACGCACGGTGCGGAACCAGTAGAGCACCGCCGGAGCGTCGGGTTCGACGTCGCCCGTCGGGCCATGCGCCCAGAAACGCTTGCCGGTGACGACGTCTTTCACCCCGTCGCCGTCCATGTCAGTCAACGCGATGGCGTGCATCTGGGAGAACTTCACGCCGTATTGGTTGTCGCTCGCCAATTGGTTGAGAATAACATGCTGCTTGAAACCGATCGCGTTTTGCTCGCGGACCTGCTCATACCATACCAAGCCGTAGCGGTGCGGATCCAAGGTGGTCAACACATCGTTTAGACCGTCGTCGTTGAAATCATAAGTGTAGAATTGAGCGCCGCCGGCCGTGCCCGTGCCGGGCGCGAAGGGGAACGGGTGGAGCGTCCAGACTGGATCGCCAGCAAGTGAGGCGGGTTGCTCCCACCAGCCATTGGATTCAAGGACATCCGCGCGGCCATCGCCGTTCACGTCGCCGAAGCCAACGCCATGAGTGTACTTATGCCAGGAACCTTTCGGAGTGATCGGGTGCCATGGCCACGGCGCGGCGGATTGCTTTGCGTCGGGTTCAAAATAGCCGAAGCAGCCTCGGGAGTTACCCAGCATAACGGGATGGCCGGGGCCGAGCAGATCCCCAAAAACGGGAGATTCGTTGTCCAACACATCCATAGCAGGGTGCCGCGTCCAATGCTCAGTGCCATTCGCCGCCCGTTTGCCTTTCGGATTGTCATACCAGAACTGGGCTTCACCAGGCAGACCTACCCCGATAATATCTTCCCAGCCGTCGCCGTTCAGGTCGTGGACGAACGTCAGGAAGTTATCGGAGTAATCATTCTCCCGGCCCAGCGCGCCCTTGTAGCCGGGGACAGTGACTTCGGTCCCGTCGGGGCGTTTGATCTTCGAAGTCTTGCTGGCGTCGCGGAATTCGTGGCGCACTTTGAAATCCGGCCCTTCCCACCAGAACGGACCGGCCACTAAGTCGGGCTTTCCGTCGTGGTTAAAGTCGCCCACGTCTGCTCCTTCCGACCAGAATTGATCCGTCAGTTGAAGCTTCTGAAAGGTATGAAGCTGGTGGCCAGCAGCGCAGGCCAGGCTTGCCGGGGCCAGCAGCAGACTAAGCAAGGATGTTCGAGTTTTCATTTTGCGAATTATTTGGGAGAACAGGATGTGCCGAAAGCCGCGTCTTGTCCAGCCCAACGCAGTGGTCCGCAGCAATTTTCATGATGACCCTGTCACCCCCGTCGGGTGAGAGCCAGCCGTTCTGCCCATGAACCTGATAGGGCTGATTTCGGTTCCAGCGCTTGGCGCAGCTCTTGCGTCTGATAGTTTTTCAGGCTGGCGGGACACTTGCGGGCGCACCATAGAACATCACGGTCACGCTGCGCCGAGCGCT